>JANQUX010000078.1 GCA_030730545.1 Maribacter sp.
GCATTGATCGGATTCTTATGGTATAATGCTTTCCCGGCTCAAGTATTTATGGGCGATACAGGTAGTTTAACCATAGGTGGTGTAATTGCAGTTATCGCAATTATAGTACGTAAAGAATTATTGATACCCGTGTTATGCGGAATCTTCTTTGCCGAGTCACTTTCAGTAATGATGCAAGTAGGATATTTCAAATACACAAAGAAAAAATTTGGAGAGGGCAGACGTATTTTTTTAATGTCGCCATTACATCACCATTATCAGAAAATGGGATATCATGAGAGTAAGATCGTAACCCGTTTCTGGATTGTAGGAATACTATTGGCAATATTAACTGTAGTGACCTTAAAAATTAGATAATGGCACTTTTAGTAGTACTGGGTGGAGGAGAAAGTGGCGTAGGAACTGCCATTTTAGGATTGAAAAAAGGATATGATGTATTTGTATCCGATAAAGGAAAAATAAAAGAGAAGTA
Organism: Maribacter sp.; assembly: GCA_030730545.1. GTDB lineage: Bacteria > Bacteroidota > Bacteroidia > Flavobacteriales > Flavobacteriaceae > Maribacter. The sequence continues at coordinate 473 of JANQUX010000078.1, forward strand.
TAAAAACGTTCTTGAACATTTTGGAATTGATTGGGAAGAAGAACAGCATTCTGAAGACCGCATACTAAAAGCCGATTTGGTAATGAAGAGTCCGGGTATACCAGACAAGGTACCCTTGGTGAAACAGTTGGTGGCGAAAGGTATTCCTGTAATATCAGAAATAGAATTTGCATCAAAATATACCGATGCAAAAATTATTGGTATCACGGGTAGTAATGGCAAAACAACGACTACCATGTTAACGAACCACATTATGGCAAATGCCGGATTGAAAGTGGGTATGGCTGGGAATATTGGTGATAGTTATGCGAAAATGGTTGCAGAGAATGATTTTGAGTATTACGTGCTCGAAATCAGCAGTTTTCAACTAGACGGTATAGTAGATTTTAAACCACACATTGCCGTGATTACGAATATTACACCAGATCATTTAGATCGGTATGAGTATGAGTTTGAAAACTATATCGCATCGAAATTTAGAATAGCAGAAAACCAAGACGAAAACGATTATTTGATTTATGATGCAGATGATACAGTTTTGGTAGAATGGCTGAACAAGCACCCGGTTAAATCGAAGTTAATGCCCTTTTCGCTGAACAAAGTATTTGAACAAGGCGCATTTATAGAACAAAACGAGATAATAATAAAAACAACAACAGACACTATTAGCATGATTAAAGACACTTTGGCCTTAGAAGGTCAGCACAATGTAAAGAACACAATGGCAGCGGCAACTATTGCAAAATTAGTTGGCATCCGTAAGGAGACGATAAGAGCCTGTGTTTCTAATTTTCAAGGGGCTCCCCACCGTTTGGAGAAGGTGTTAAAAATACATCATGTTGAATATATCAATGACTCAAAGGCAACGAACGTAAACGCTGCTTATTATGCATTAGATAGCATGAAAACCCCTACTGTATGGATCGTTGGTTGTGTAGATAAGGGCAATGAGTACATGGAGTTAATGCCTTTGGTACGTGAGAAAGTAAAAGCAATTATTTGCTTGGGAGAGGATAATGAAAAGATAAAGCATGTATTCGGTAATGCGGTGGATCTATTGGTAGAAACATTCGCAATGGAAGAAGCAGTGAAGGTTGCTTATAAAATAGCAGAACGTGGCGATACAGTTTTGTTATCACCAGCATGTGCAAGTTTCGATTTGTTTAAGAATTATGAAGATCGCGGAGATCAATTTAAGAACTGTGTAAAAAACCTATAAGGTGTTGAACATATTCCAAAATATAAAAGGAGATAAAGCCATTTGGGCCATTGCGGCACTTTTGGCGTTATTTTCATTTTTGCCAGTCTATAGTGCCAGTAGTAATTTGGTATATGTAGTGGGTAACGGCACGCCAGTGGGGCACTTGGTAAAACATGCCATACTGTTGTTTTTAGGCTTTGGAATTATTTATGGAGTACATAAAATACCGACACACTTTTTTAAAGGGCTTTCAATGATTGCCCTGCCAATAGTATTGGTATTGCTCATATTTGTTTTGGCACAAGGCACCTCTGGTGGTGGTACCAATGATAGTCGTTGGATCCGTTTGCCATTGGTAGGTTTCGGTTTTCAGCCCTCGAATTTGGCGGCTGTAGTATTAATGATATATGTAGCACGGTATTTTTCTAAAGTAAGAGAAATCAAAATAACATTTAAAGAAAGCATATTGCCTTTATGGCTTCCAGTTTTCTTGGTGGTAGCACTTATTTTACCGGCGAACTTTTCAACAGCTGCGATTGTATTTGCTAGGGTTATGGTGTTGTGTTTTTTAGGAGGATATCCTATGAAATACCTGTTAGGCATTGTTGGGGCGGGCATGTTGTTTCTGACCATTTTCGTATTAACGGCAAAAGCTTTTCCAGATTTATTTCCGAATAGGGTAGATACGTGGATGAGCCGTATAGATAGCTTCTCAAATCCTGAGGATACCGAAGGCTCCTATCAAATTGAAAGAGCAAAAATAGCGATAGCTACTGGCGGAGTAATGGGTAAAGGAGCTGGAAAAAGTGTGCAGAAGAACTTTTTACCACAGAGTTCATCAGATTTTATTTATGCGATTATAGTGGAGGAATATGGTTTAATAGGAGGATTTATCCTCATGTTGTTTTATTTGTTTCTGCTCTTTAGAATAGTGGTAGTTGCCAATGGTTGCGCATCGGTCTTTAGTAAGTTGTTAGTGCTGGGGGTTGGTTTGCCTATTGTGTTTCAAGCATTGATAAACATGGCGGTCGCGGTAGAATTATTTCCTGTAACAGGTCAGAATTTACCATTGATCAGTAGTGGAGGAACCTCAAGTTGGATGACCTGTTTGGCGATTGGCATCATATTAAGTGCAAGTAATAAAAGTATAGCTCAGGAGAGTGCTTCGGGCAATGATATTGATATGGACGAGACGAACCCTTTAGAGATTTTAAGTGGGCAGTTATAAGTTCATTTTATCAGGAGGAGGTACTGGCGGACATATTTATCCGGCGATAGCCATAGCGAACGAATTGAAGAGGAGATATCCTGATGCAGAGTTTTTGTTCGTTGGCGCCAAGGATAGAATGGAGATGGAGAAAGTACCACAAGCAGGGTACAAAATAGAAGGATTGTGGATTACGGGAATTCAGCGAAAACTGACCCTTAAAAATCTACTATTTCCAATAAAATTAATAAGTAGTTTAATGAGAGCAAATAGCATCGTATCGAAGTTTAAACCACACGCCGTAATTGGTACGGGTGGTTTTGCTAGTGGTCCGTTGTTAAAAATGGCAACCGTAAAAGGGATACCATGTGTGTTGCAAGAACAAAATTCATTTGCGGGCATCACCAATAAACTATTAAAAGATAAGGTGGATAAAATCTGTGTGGCATACGATGGCATGGAGCGATTTTTTCCGAAAGATAAGATTGTAAAAACGGGTAATCCTGTACGTTCAGATTTGGTGGAATTGAAAGCTACTAAAGATGAAGTTTTACAGTATTTTGAATTGAATGCCGATAAGAAAACACTTTTAGTATTAGGTGGAAGTTTAGGCGCAAGACGTATCAACCAATTGGTAGCTGATCATTTAGAATATTTTGAGGCATTAGGCTTACAGGTAATATGGCAATGTGGTAAAGGGTATTATGAAACCTACAAATCACATCAGTCAGAAAATAGTAAAGTACATGCTTTTTTAAACTCGATGGATAAAGCCTATGTAGCGGCAGACTTCATTATTTCAAGAGCAGGTGCGGGTGCGGTATCAGAATTGTGTTTGGTAGGTAAACCAACATTCTTTATTCCGTCACCAGTGGTAGCAGAAGATCACCAGACTATGAATGCTTTGTCGTTGGTTGGGCATGAGGCCGCAATTATGATTAGAGAAAAAGAGTTGGACGAAAAATTTAAATCTGAATTCGAATCGGTATTGAATTCCGTAGAAAAGCAACAAGAATTATCAAAGAATATTAAGTCATTGGCATTACCGAATGCCACTGCTGATATCTGCGATGAAATAGAAAAATTGATAAAATAAGATGAACGTAACGCAAATACATAGGGTGTATTTTATAGGCATAGGGGGCATTGGTATGTCTGCTTTGGCGCGTTATTTTGCGTTCATAAATAAAGCGGTTGCCGGTTACGACAAAACCGAGAGTCCGCTAACGAAAGAATTGGCAAGTTCAGGTATTGATATTCACTATACAGATGATATCGATGCAGTGCCACAAGAATATAAGAATGATGCAGAACATACCTTGGTGGTGTATACACCGGCAGTACCTTCTAAACATTCAGAATATCAGTATTTTTTAAACAATGGTTTCACGATTAAAAAACGCTCAGAGGTATTAGGGTTAATAACCAAAGACTCTTTCTGCTTGGCAGTTGCGGGTACACACGGTAAAACAACGACCTCAAGTATTTTGGCGCATTTGCTTCAAGAAACAGGCGTTAAAATGACCGCTTTTTTAGGTGGAATTTCAGAAGATTTTAATAGCAATTTCCTGTTAGAAGGAACAGAGTATTCAGTAGTAGAAGCAGATGAATTTGATCGTTCATTTATGCAGTTAACGCCTAATGTAGCCTGTGTTACTTCTATGGATGCTGATCACCTTGATATTTATGGTGATGCGCAAGAATTGGAAAGAACATTTGTTGACTTTACAAAACGCTTAAAACCGGGCGGTAAATTATTTGTTCGTAATGGTTTGCCTTTAGAAGGGTTGACCTATGGTATAGAAGACGATTCGGATTATTGCATCCGGAACATAAAAATAGAACATGGCACCTACATATTCGATTTGGAGACCCCTGACCTCAAACTAGAAGGGGTTGAATTCAACAAACCTGGTAGACATAATTTGTTGAACGGTTTGGTAGCTTTCGCAATGGCGATGCAAGCAGGTTCCCCGCCGCATCGCCTTGCTGAGGCACTAGCGACATTTAAAGGTGTTCAAAGGCGTTTTTCATATCAAATTAAGAATGAAGATTTCATTTTTATTGATGATTATGCACATCATCCAACAGAAATAAATGCTGTTTTTGAAGCAGTTGCAGAAATGCATCCGAATAAAAAAGTACTGGCAATTTTTCAGCCGCATTTGTTTTCAAGAACACGAGATTTTGCCGATGCATTTGCAGAAAGTTTATCGCGGTTCGAGAATGTATTGTTGTTAGATATCTATCCGGCTAGAGAAGAACCGATTGCAGGTGTTGACTCAGCATGGTTGTTAGAAAAGATGACGAATACCAATAGAAAATTAATTTCGAAAGAACAAATCCTTTTTGAGATAAAAAAACAGAATCCAGAAGTTTTAATAACAATGGGAGCTGGAGATATAGGTTTAGAAGTTGTAAAAATAAAAAAAGAAATGTCGTATGCAGGTTAATTGGAATTTTATAAAGTTAGCTGCTTTGGTTCTGGTAATCATGGGGTTATACGCGTTTTCTAATGAAAGAAATAGCGCCAAGAACGTTTCGGGAATGAAGGTTGAATTCATTGGGGATCAGAATTTGTACCTCACAGAGGGGACGGTTAATAAATTGTTAATACAAAATTACGGTAGTCTCAAAAATGTCCCTAAAGAAAATATAGTTTTGAATACTGTAGAAAAGGCCCTTGAGGCCAATGAAATGGTAAAAAGTGCCCAAGTCTATCTAACAATAGATGGTGAGCTAACGTCAAAAATAGTTCAACGCAAACCAATCGGACGCATAGAGGGGAATACAAAGTTTTATTTGGATGATGAAGGAAAGAGGATGCCTTTTTCAAATAATCACTCCGCAAGGGTTCCCATCATAACAGGCAATATCAGTGGTAAAAGCCTTGAGGATGTCTATGTCATATTGGAACATGTGAACAAGGATGATTTTTTTCGTGAATCGGTAATCGGTATTCATATAAAAAGTGAGAAGGAATATCAATTGCGATTAAGGCTCAACAATTTTGTTGTGAACGTAGGTGGTATTGAAGATTTAGAGGCTAAGTTCAGCAATTTTAAGGCATTTTATGCCAAAGCGAACAAGGATCAGACCTTAGAAGATTATGCGGTAGTAAGTTTAGAATTCAATAACCAGGTGGTGTGCACTAAAATATAATAGAAAATGGAACAAACTAAATATTCAGTCGGTTTAGACATAGGAACAACGAAAATCGTTGCCATAATCGGAAAACAAAACGAATATGGTAAAATTGAGATTTTGGGTATCGGTAAGTCCAAAAGTTTAGGTGTACACAGAGGTGTAGTAAACAATATTACACAGACTATAAAATCTATTCAACAAGCGGTCGAAGAGGCAGAAGCAAATTCTGGACTTAAAATCGGATCTGTTGTTGTAGGTATCGCCGGGCAGCATATTAGAAGTTTACAGCACAGCGATTACATCACCAGAAAAGATTCTGAAGAAGTAATCGGTGATGAAGATGTAGACTTACTATGTAATCAAGTGCACAAATTGATTATGCTACCAGGTGAAGAGATTATTCATGTATTACCACAAGAGTACAAAGTTGACGGGCAAGCCGAAATTCGCGAGCCTGTTGGTATGTATGGTGGTAGGCTAGAGGCCAACTTTCATGTAGTAGTTGGTCAAGTTGTTTCTATAAAGAATGTTGGTCGTTGCATTAAAAGTGCAGGGTTAGATTTAGGAAATATTACTCTAGAGCCTCTAGCATCATCAGATGCTGTGTTAAGTCAAGAAGAAAAAGAAGCAGGTGTAGCACTGATCGATATAGGTGGTGGTACAACTGATCTGGCAATATTCAAAGATGGTATTATTAGGCATACTGCGGTAATACCTTTCGGTGGTGGAGTCATTACTGAAGATATTAAAGAAGGTTGTTCAATTATAGAGAAACAGGCTGAGTTGTTGAAAACCAGATTTGGTTCTGCATGGCCGGGAGAGAACAGAGATAATGAGATTGTATCTATACCAGGTTTACGTGGTAGGGAGCCAAAAGAGATTTCTTTAAAAAACCTTTCGAAAATTATTCATGCACGTGTAGTTGAGATTATAGAGCAAGTTTATGTTGAAATCAAAAATTACGGTCACGAAGAGCAAAAGAAAAAATTAATTGCAGGTATAGTGTTAACAGGTGGTGGAAGCCAGCTGAAGCATTTAAAGCAATTAGTAGAATATATAACAGGTATGGATACTCGTATAGGGTACCCTAACGAACATTTGGCAGGTGATTCTGATGAAGAAGTCGCTAGTCCGTTATACGCAACAGCTGTTGGTCTTTTAATGAATGCCATTAAAAACCAAGAGAAGTTGAAGTTGACGCAAGAAGAAATTTTACAAGAAGTAGAGCAAGAACAAGAAGAGGAGTTGGTATACGCAGAACGTGAAACAGAAGCTATAGCACGCCCGAACCTACATAAGGAAAGAAAATCTGTTTTTGACAAGTGGTCTGAAAAGTTGAAAGAATTTTTAGATAACGCAGAGTAATAAGCATAGCATAAGAGAATACATAACCAGTAATAATTAGAATATGAGTAAGAACATCGAATTTGATAATATCTCCTTTGATCTACCAAAGAATCAAAGCAACGTTATAAAGGTCATTGGTGTAGGTGGCGGTGGTAGTAATGCCATTAATCACATGTTCCAAGCAGGAATTAACGGAGTTGATTTTGTAATCTGTAATACAGATTCTCAGGCTTTAGACAATAGTCCGGTGCCTAACAAAATACAATTAGGTGTATCATTGACAGAAGGTTTGGGGGCTGGTGCCAATCCTGAAGTAGGTGAGCAAGCTGCCATGGAGAGTATGGAAGAAATTAAAAGTATGTTGGATACAACTACGAAAATGATCTTCATTACTGCTGGTATGGGCGGGGGAACAGGAACTGGTGCTGCTCCCGTAATTGCTAAGTTTGCTAAAGAAATGGATGTTCTTACTGTAGGTATCGTTACTATGCCGTTTCAATTCGAAGGTAAAATGCGAGTTGAGCAAGCACAACGAGGTATCGAAAAATTACGCAAAAATGTAGATTCGTTAATCGTTATCAATAACAATAAATTAAGAGAGGTTTATGGTAACCTTGGTTTTAAAGCTGGTTTCTCTAAAGCCGATGAAGTATTAGCAACTGCAGCTAGAGGTATTGCAGAAGTTATTACACATCACTATACACAAAACATTGATTTACGTGATGCCAAAACAGTATTATCCAATAGCGGTACTGCTATAATGGGTTCTGCTATTTCATCTGGTTCGGCAAGAGCTAATGAAGCAATCATGAAAGCGTTAGATTCTCCGTTATTGAACGATAACAAAATACAAGGAGCTAAAAACGTATTGTTATTGATTGTTTCTGGTTCGCAAGAAATTACTATTGATGAAATAGGTGAGATAAACGATCATATTCAAATCGAAGCGGGTTACGGTGCAAACATTATAATGGGTGTTGGTGAAGACGAAAGCTTAGGTGAGGCTATTGCGGTAACAGTAATTGCTACTGGTTTTAATATTGAGCAACAAGATGATATTGTAAATACCGAATCGAAGAAAATCATTCATACTTTAGAAGAAGGGCAACGTGCCGAGGCAATGTTGTTATCTAATACTAAAACTGTTCATACTTTAGAAATGGACGAGGAGGAAGAGGAGGTAAAACAAGTCAAACCCGTAAAAAAGTATGAGTTCGTTGAGGAAGCAGATTTTGACTTGATACCTACAACGAACTATATTAAAAATTTCAATGTTTTTTATGAGGAAGTATTGGCTGAAAATGTATCTGAAGAAGATTTTGTAATCGTAGATGCACCGTCATCTTTCCGAAATATCGAAGTCGTTGAGCCAGAAGTATTAAGAATCGAAGATGAGGAAGATGAATTTTCAATAAATTTTGAATCATCTGTTAGAGATGAAGAAGAAAAGGAAAATGTAATCATGTTTGATTTACATGATGAAGTAAAAGATATAGATGTTAACGATAGTATCGAAATTGTGCCGGTATTAGAGTATAATAAGAATGGTGAAAAGCGCTATAGCTTAGATGACTACATGCAACTAGAAAGTAAATTGACAGGTGCAAGGTCTAAGGCAGAAGAATATGAGCCAAAAGTTATTGAAGATGAATTAATTTTCGAGAAAAAGACAGTAGCGCCAAGAAGAGAAATTCACCCAGAAGAGCAATTAGATCCAATGGAAACTCCGATTGAAGAATTGTTACGAGATAGGGCTGATGAGCGTAGAAGAAAACTAAAAGATTTTAACTATAAGTTCAAAAATAACGCACCTACCAGTTATGACGAAAAGAAGCCGGCATATCAAAGACAAGGTGTTAATTTGAACGAAAATCCTAGAGAAAAGAAGATTTCTAGAACATCGTTAAGTGGTGATAGTAATGATGATATTCAGTTACGTTCTAATAACTCTTTTTTACATGATAATGTAGATTAGTAATAGGATTACTATAATTTTAAAACCCGAAAACTAAGTTAGTTTTCGGGTTTTATTTTTTATCTTCGCAGACCAAAATAAAGAGCAAATGGGTTTACAGGAAAGAGTAATGGAGCAGTTGAAATTGGCTATGAAGGCAAAAGATTCAGTGGCGCTAGAATCGCTTAGGGCTATTAAATCTGCATTGTTGGTAGCAAGTACAAGTGGAGCTGGCGAAATTACTGAAGATGATGAAATTCAGATTGTTCAAAAGTTGGTAAAACAGCGTAAAGATAGTGCTGCAATTTTTACGGAGCAGGGTAGACAAGATCTTGCTGATCCAGAACTAGCTCAGATTGCAGTTATCGAGAAATTTTTGCCAGAACAACTTACGGAAGAAGAAGTAGAAAAAGTTGTTGTACAAACTATAGATGCTATAGGTGCTTCAGGTATGAAGGATATGGGAAAAGTTATGGGAATCGTCTCTAAAGAATTAGCCGGTCAAGCAGACGGTAAATTGATATCTACCATCGTGAAGAAGAAATTAGCATAAGTAAGTGCTTGCTAATTGCTAAATAAATAATGGCCTCGTGGCGCAACTGAATAGCGCATCAGATTTCGGCTCTGAGGGTTGGG
>JANQUX010000079.1 GCA_030730545.1 Maribacter sp.
GTACATACGTTAATGACGGTGGTTGGTATCCAATTTCAACAAATGCCTTTACCAAAAATGATACTAATTATATAGTTAGTTTAAGCGGATGGGAAAGCATGAAAATATCTAAGTTCAATGATGATTTCACCACTTTTGAAACGATAAATAATTTTGGAACAGAAAACCATTTGGATGATAGTGTAGCTTGCCAATATGGCGATTATTTCATTTTTGGATTAGGTGGCGTACCTACTGGTGATGGTGAAGGCAATATAATCTCTGACCCGTCTACTTTAAATTTTTTCTATTATAACATTCTTAACGATACTTTTGGCACTATGAGCACTCCATTTTATGAAAGTCGTAGAAGTGCCCAATTAGTTACCTATAACAATGAATTCTACCTAGTAGGTGGATATACCATTAAAAACGGTAAATCAGAAATCACTACTAAAGTTGAGAAACTTGAGTTTAAAATTGTGGAAAAATAATATGATGCTATATCTCTAGTATTTATTTTTTAAATCAATCATTTTTAGTAAAATACCCTTCGTTAGATACAGCTGCATCGCTAACGCTTATACTTGCTGTTTTAAACCACACTTCGGCATAATTACCATCTGCATATTGCTTTTGAATATCCCCGCCATGGGTTTCTGCACCTGAGCACCAATTCATATTAGTTTCTGGAGATTTACCATTAGTTTGGTTGTAAATACCCAATTTAAAAAATAGACCTTCACCAGTATATGCCTCTTTTCGCTCAACACCATCTTGACCAATTGGAAAGAATAATTTCTTCGTTTGCTCTGGAATATCAGCCTTTGTAGTGTATTCCGATGCTAATAGATTCTTAGTAAATGTTTTAGTTTCATGTCCGTCACTCATAAACTTTAAGCTCATGATTCCGTCTTTTACAACAACTTCATAACTGAATTCTTCCCCTAATGCTATACCATCTTCTGGCTCTGCAGGGTAGGTGTCAGCTGTTTCACCAACTACAGAAAAGTCATTTCCCCAAACAGCATTAGAGTAGTCCCATCTGCCAGCATTATCATCACCAGCGGTATTAATTTCATAATGCCAAAAAACAGAACCTTTAGTGTGACCAGGGAATTTCTTATAGAATATTTTCAATGGCTCGTTCTCAAAAGCATCTGCACTATGAATTTGACCAACTACCACAGCATGTGTCGCAGCAACACGTGCATCGCCCGTAGCTGAAACATTCATAACTTTTAGTGTAGCGGTTAATTTATCATCTGCCGTTTCTGGATAAAACTTTTTAATTTGCGCTAGTTCTGTTCTGGTATTATTAGAAGTACCATGAGTATCGCCACCATTGGGAGCTTTAAAAACTACCCAATCATCTTTGCCGTCATTTGTAGTATAGAAGAAATCTTTATTTTCGAAATTATTGGCAATTCCTGCATTAGATCCATTCCCCAGAATTAATTTCCAATCATCGAAAAAGGGAATTACTTCACTTGCGTAAATAATTTCTTCTTCGTCTATTTCGCTAATTGCCTCTTCGTTTGCAGCATTAGAATTTTTAGAAGTATTCTTGCAACTAGTAAAAGAAAATCCAATTATTAGAAGTGCCGTCGCCAGGCTAATGGTTGTTTTTTTCATATCATTTTTAAATGGATGATTAAGATATGAATTGTTTACCTGATTGATATAGATTTTCGAAGGAATACTATAACGGATTGCGAGACATTTGTTTTTATTTATAAAGCATCATTCCCAAGCCATAACTACTTTTCCTCGTGTTCGCATCTTTTCAATATGTTTTATCGCATCTGGTATTTGAGTATAGGAATACGTCTTTTCTATGTGAACCTTCATCTTCTCTTCTTTTATCAATAAAGCTAAAGTCTCTAAATCTTGGGTATTGGCTTCGGCAGTAAATTGGGTTAACGGGAAC
>JANQUX010000080.1:0-8300 GCA_030730545.1 Maribacter sp.
CAATGGGAACATTATAAAAGTAAAAGTCATCACATGATAACATTCAATCAAAAACCTATTGATAGAACTAAAATAACAGAAATAACACAAATGGCGTAAGCAACAAAGTAATTGCTATTTTTACAATCAATTTTTGGTACTAATCACCTCTTTAATTGTTTGTACATGAAAACCATATCACTCTTTTTCTTAGCTCTTTTAATTATCTCGTGCGAGAGTAAAGTTGAAAATACAAAAACTGATTTCCCTACTCCTTTCGAAACTTCGAACAAGACAGAAACTGCGACTTATGACCAGGTCATCGATTTTTATCTAAAACTGTCGCAAGAGTTCTCTACTATAAACATACAGACTATTGGCACTACTGATAGCGGCAAACCACTACATGTGGTTACCTATAGTGCTAAAGGTGATTTTGATTTTAAGAAATTAGGAGAGAACAATACCATGATGTTGATCAATAATGGTATTCACCCTGGTGAAAGTGATGGTATTGACGCCACTATGCTACTTTTTAGAGACTTGGCGAGCAACGAAATCGAAATACCAAACGAGACTATAATAGCTACCATACCTATTTACAACGTTGGCGGGGCATTAAATAGAAATAGTACTTCTAGAGCCAACCAAAACGGACCGCTGGAATACGGATTTAGAGGTAATGCCAAAAATTATGATCTCAATAGAGATTTCATTAAAACAGACACAAAAAACGCTGAGACTTTCGCAAAAATATTTCACCTTATCAATCCCGATGTATTTATTGATAATCATGTAAGCAATGGCGCCGATTACCAATATACCTTAACACACCTATTTACGCAACATAATAAGCTTGGCGGAAAACTGGGTGATTATGTGCACAATAGTCTAATGCCTCAATTACAAGATTCACTTTTAAATTCTGGATGGGATATTACTCCTTACGTGAATGTCTTCAATAGTCCGCCAGAAAAAGGATTTCAACAATTTATGGATAGCCCAAGGTATTCGACCGGCTATACAACATTGTGGAATACTGTAGGTATGATGGTAGAGACACATATGCTTAAACCATATAATAAACGGGTTGAAGGCACTTATGAACTCATGCGTAAAATGATTACAATAACCGAAAAAGACGGTCCAGATATTAGGGCTATGCGAGATGTAACATTCACTTCAAAGTACCCAAATAGTTATTACCCAACTGCCTTCAAAATTGATTCTACCAAAGCTTCTAATTATATATTTAAAGGATATAAGGCCGATACGATTATAAGTGAAGTAACCGGACTCAAAAGGTTAAAATTCGACCGAAACACACCTATTGAAACTGAGGTAACCTATAAAGATTTTTATGTACCGTCAGATTCTGTAAAAATCCCCAAAGCATATGTTATTGGTAAGCAATGGAGAAATATAATCGATAAACTAGATTTAAATAACATCCACTACACAACCTTACAAAAAGATTCTACCATTACCATTGAGTCTTATAAAGTAAATGAATACGAAACTTACAAAGCACCTTACGAAGGGCATTACCCGCACTATAACACTACGGTGAATGTAGAGCAAATCACAAAAGAATTTCATGTAGGCGATATCGTTATACCAATAGACCAACCTGGTTTTAGATATCTTTTGGAAACTTTAGAACCTACAGCAGTAGATTCATTTTTTAACTGGAATTTCTTTGATACCATTCTTCAACAAAAAGAAGGGTTCTCACCCTACGTTTTTGAAGATACAGCTCTAGAATTGCTCGAGAACGACACAATTCTAAAATTTGAATTTGAAGAACAAAAAAGAACAAACCCTGAATTTAACGAAAACTGGTATCAACAGTTAGACTGGCTTTTTAAACAAAGTAAACTTTACGAAGAAGCACATTTACAGTATCCGGTATATAGAATTGTAGAGTAGCCCTAATCTTCTTGAAAAAGAATTTTAATGTTTACGTATGAATTTTTTAAGGCTTTTTTAATTTTTGCGGGTCCTTTCCATTTAACCTTAAAAATACCTTCCTTTTTTTCTGGTTTTAGTTTCCCATCGAAGTCGGTGCTCATTGCATACCAATGAACCTGCTTTAGCTTATTAATGCCGTTGTGCCTAAAAACATGGTAAGTAGTTTGTAGAAAATGATCTATCGTCAAACCTTTAACACCAGTTTCTTCCTCAACTTCACGAATAGCGCATTCTTCAATTGTCTCTCCTTTATCTAACTTGCCTTTGGGCAAGTCCCATTTATCATTTCTATAGATAAATAGCACTTCACCTTCATTATTTGATACAACGCCGCCACCTGCAATTACCAAAGGCATTTCTTTGGTAAACTTCTTTAAAATTTCATCGTGGTTTGGGTGATAAATGAACGCTTCTTTTAACTTCCCTTTCTTTAACGAACTTATTGCGAGTTGTATAGATTCTTGATTTAACAAAAAATACTCCCCATTTGTTGTATCAGAGAGTTTATTTGTCAAAATCAAAGGCAATTCATTCACAAAAACTTTATACATTTGCGTCATGGTTTTAGACAAAAACACTGCAAAAAAGACAGCAGAGCTTCTCTTGCAAATTAATGCAATAAAATTGAAACCGGAAAATCCTTTTACATGGGCTTCTGGTTGGAAATCGCCAATATACTGCGATAATAGAATTTTACTTTCGTACCCCATCATCAGAAACTATATTCGAGATGAAATGGCTAAGCAAGTAGAACAACTATATGGCAATCCAGATTGCATTGTTGGTGTGGCTACCGGGGCAATAGGTATCGGTGCACTCGTTGCAGATAAACTTAATCTACCATTTGTGTATGTTAGGCCAGAACCTAAATCTCATGGGCGTCAAAATCAAATAGAAGGTCATTTAGAAGCACACCAAACGGTTGTTGTTATCGAAGATTTGATCAGTACCGGTAAAAGCAGTTTAAATGCTGTAGATGCTTTAAGAGCAATTGACGCAAATGTAAAAGGTATGCTTGCCGTTTTCACCTATGGTTTTGAAACTGCCGCCAATAACTTTAAAGAAAAAAATACAGAGTTGCATACGTTAAGTAGTTATGAGTATTTAATTGAACAAGCTTCAGATACCGGCTACGTTAAAGACGAACAATTAGTAACATTAATGGAATGGAGGAAAGATCCTTCAAAATGGACAAATAAATAATTATGTTTATAGAAACACCAAAGTCACAAGTATCAAAAAGTACAGAAGATACTTTCAACTTTTTAAACGAACTCTCTAACTTTAGACAGTTAATGCCAGAAAACATTGACAAGTTTGAAGTATTAAATGAGAATAGATTTCTTTTTGCTTTAAAAGGAATGCCAGAAATTGTTTTAGAAAAAAAAGAACAAACACCGCATAGTCAAATTATTCTAGGTGCCGCAAGCGAAAAGTTACCTTTTACCTTAACGGCAGATATTTTAGAAATTGATAGCGATACTAGTGAAGTTGTTTTAAGTTTTACAGGTGAATTCAATGCTATGATGGCTATGATGATTAAAAAGCCTATCACCAATTTTATAAATACACTTTCTACAAACTTGGGTAAAGTTTAATAATTAAGTTGTATTTCTTTTAATCCAAACTCCTTAATATCACCATTTGCTAATTGAACCATCAACATACCGTTGATGGTTACACCCATAATTACACCTAAAATTATGGTATTATCAGGTAGTGTAAATGTGCATTTCTCTTCGTTTTTAAATAAAACTGCGTGATACTGTTCAAACAGTTCTTTTTCTAAGTCAGTAATTGGTCGATTTAGTTGTTGATGTAATTTTTCTATTAGAGCGTAAAAGACGGAATCCAAATTAAATTCTTTACCAACAATTTTTTTTAAAGAAGATGCATGCGGAGCATTTTTAAAGCTAGTTTGGTTAATATTGAGTCCAAAACCAATAATACTTCTTTTAATTTGTGAACCAGAAATAATATTTTCAATTAATATACCCCCAATTTTATGATTGCCTGACAGAATGTCGTTAGGCCATTTTATAGACAAATCAGGTATTTCTAACTCATTTAATGCCTCTATTATTGCCAAAGAAACCTGCATACTAACCAAAAATAACTTACCTATAGGCAGGTCTATATCTTTTTTCAATAAACTGATTGCTAGATTCTTATAAGGTTCTGACTCCCATTTAGCATTCATTTGCCCTCTACCAGATGTCTGATTTTGAGTGGTAATTATAGTAAAATCTAGTACTTCTTTTTGCTGTATTAAATCTTTCAAATAAGTATTAGTAGACTCCGTGGCATCAAGTTTGATTATTTGCATTTACTGTTCTAATTGTGAATCTTTAATGTATTGTTAAAAACTAGTCCTAAAAGAACAAAAAAATAATAACTTTGTAAAAATTAAAATTTTTGAATGCAGGAAAGTAAAACTAGCCAAGACGAGTTAATTGCATTAATAATTCAGGGAATTGACGAAGTAAAAGGTCATAACATAAACCTACTAGACTTAAGAGAAATTGAAAATACCGTTTGCGATTATTTTATAGTTTGTAATGGTACGTCTAATACGCATGTAAATGCGATTGTAGGTTCAATCCAAAAAACAGTAAGTAAAGCTATTCAAGACAAACCTTGGCACGTAGAAGGCGAGGACAATGCCGAATGGGTACTAATGGACTATGTAAATGTTGTAGTTCATGTATTTCAAAAGCAAGTTCGAGAATACTACGACATTGAAGGTTTATGGGGAGATGCAAAATTCACAACAATAGAAAGTAGCGTAAATTAATAAAAAATTAAAATGGCAAAAGAAAATAAGACAAATCCGAATAAACCAAAATTTAGTTCTTGGTGGATTTACGGATTAGTAGCAGTATTACTTATCGGATTTCAATTATTCAATAGTGATGATTTAGCTAGCACAAACAAAACGACTACTTCAGAATTACAGCAATACCTTAGAAATGGTGATGTTAAAAAGATTTTGATTATCACAAACACCAATCAAGCAAAGGTTTTTCTTAAAGATGAAGCCATTGCCAAAGAGGTGCATAAAGATGTAAATGAAAAATCGTTTCTTCCATCTTCAGGTAATTTACCTCAGTATACTTTAGATTATGGTGATCTTCAAATATTTCAAAATGAAATTACCGACATCAAGAAAGAAAATAATCTTGATACTGTTGTTGAATTTGGAAAGGAGTCTACAGCCATTTTAGATTTCTTACTTTCCTTATTGCCATTTGTATTGATTATTGGTATTTGGATTTATTTAATGCGTAGAATGTCTGGCGGCGGTGGTGGCGGCGCAGGAGGTCAAATCTTCAACATCGGCAAGTCTAAAGCTAAGTTATTCGATGAAAAAACCGATACAAGAACATCATTTAAAGATGTAGCAGGTTTAGAAGGTGCAAAAGAAGAAGTTGAAGAAATTGTAGATTTTTTAAGAAACCCAGATAAATATACCTCATTAGGTGGAAAAATACCTAAAGGTGCATTATTAGTAGGTCCTCCAGGTACAGGTAAAACACTTTTAGCAAAAGCCGTTGCCGGTGAAGCTAAAGTGCCATTCTTTTCTCTTTCAGGTTCAGATTTCGTTGAAATGTTCGTAGGTGTTGGTGCTTCTAGAGTACGTGACCTATTTAAACAAGCTAAAGACAAATCGCCAGCTATCATATTCATAGATGAAATTGATGCTATCGGTAGAGCAAGAGGTAAAAATAATTTCACAGGTTCTAACGATGAACGTGAAAATACATTGAACCAATTATTAACTGAAATGGATGGTTTTGGCACCAACACCAATGTTATCGTTTTGGCTGCAACCAACCGTGCAGATGTACTTGATAAGGCTTTAATGCGTGCAGGTAGATTTGACAGACAGATTTATGTTGATTTACCAGACATACGTGAGCGTAAAGAGATTTTCGAAGTACACCTTAGACCAATTAAAACATCTGAAACTTTAGATACTGAATTTTTAGCAAGACAAACTCCCGGTTTCTCTGGTGCAGATATCGCTAATGTTTGTAACGAGGCAGCCTTAATCGCAGCGAGAAAAGAGAAGAAAGCTGTTTCTAAACAAGATTTCTTAGATGCTGTTGATAGAATAGTTGGTGGGCTTGAAAAGAAAAATAAGATAGTCACACCTGGTGAGAAAGAAACTATTGCTTATCACGAAGCTGGCCACGCAACTACAAGTTGGATGCTAGAGCATGCTGCGCCTTTAGTGAAAGTTACTATTGTACCAAGAGGTCAGTCATTAGGTGCCGCATGGTATTTACCAGAAGAGCGTTTAATTGTAAGACCAGAACAAATGTTGGACGAAATGTGTGCAACAATGGGTGGTAGAGCTGCCGAGAAAGTGATATTCAATAAAATATCTACAGGTGCTCTAAGCGATTTAGAAAAAGTTACTAAACAAGCTAGAGCAATGGTAACTATCTACGGTCTTAACGATGAAATAGGTAACATTACCTATTATGATTCCTCTGGGCAAGATTCTTATGGTTTCTCAAAGC
Organism: Maribacter sp.; assembly: GCA_030730545.1. Lineage (GTDB taxonomy): Bacteria > Bacteroidota > Bacteroidia > Flavobacteriales > Flavobacteriaceae > Maribacter. Next base: position 6,477 of record JANQUX010000080.1, read on the forward strand.
CTTACAGTGAAGATACCGCTAGAAAAATAGATGCTGAAATTTCTAAAATCATAGAAGAGCAATACCAAAGAGCAATTAAAGTGCTTACTGATAATAAGGACAAATTAACGACTTTGGCCGAAAGATTATTAGAGAAAGAGGTTATCTTTAAGGAAGATTTAGAAAAAATATTTGGAGTAAGAAATTTTGAAAAAGATATTTTAGCTCTAGAAAATAAAAAAAATCTTGAAAAGTTAAAAGAATCAGATTCTAAAACAGAAGAAGAGGAAATTACAGAGAATAAATAAAATTGCAGTACTTTAGATTAGCAATTATTTCAACAACGTAAATGGGGTTTTTAGATATTTTATTTGGTGGTGGCAAAAAGAAGGTTTCGAAAGAAACTGCGGAGACGCGAGGCGATCATATGCCAGATTTAAATATTCCTGTTGATGAAAAGTTTACCATTCATTTTAAACAGAATGGAGGTAAATTTATTTATTGCGATTCTGATATTGAAGTATCTAGGGCAATACAAAATATTGTCACTGAAAATAATTGGGAGAGTGAGCCTTTCTTTGTTCTCAATGAAAGGCTAGCCCAAAAATTTTCGAAAGAACCCATCACTTTTACAAATAAAGTACGTGAAAGTGAAGTGTTTTTCACAACTTGCGAGCATTTAATAGCACAAAATGGCAGTATTCTTGTCTGCTCAAATCAACTACACGAGAAAAAAGTAAATGAACTACCAAGTAACGTTGTAGTTTTTGCTACTACTAGCCAGCTGGTAGAATCTATTGGTGAAGGTTTAAAGACCATCAAAAAGAGATACGGCCAAAAAATTCCGGCCAATATAACAACCTTAAAACACTTTAAAGCTACCGCAGAGAACTCAGATGATTTTCTAACGTATGGTAGTAGTACTAAAAATCTTTATCTTTTACTTCTGGAAGATTTATAGTATGAAAGAAATTTTAAGAAGATCGCTTACTGGGGCTGTCTACATTATTTTATTATTGTCAGCAGTTTTTTTAAGCTCTGATGCATTCGATTTTTTATTTATGACCTTTGGTCTAGCCTGTCTTTATGAATATAAGAAGCTAGTTCGCCTAAAAGGGTACCATATTTTTGCTGCCTATTTAGCACTGTGGTGGGCATTTATTTATTTAGTAAAAGATCAGCAAATAATAAATATTTTAATGCTGATTACCATTGTGGTGGATATTTATCTTCTTTATAATCTTTTCAGCAAAAAACCATTGCAGTTCAATACACCCCTAAAGTTATTAGTGGGGTTGTTTTATATTGGCGGCGGATGTATTTTTTTAACCATGATACCTTACAAAAATGATGCTTTTGCAAAATTACTTATCATGGGTATTTTTATTCTTATTTGGGTGAATGATTCTTTTGCTTACCTGGTAGGTAAAAGTATTGGTAGAACTAAATTATTTCCTTCCGTTTCTCCCAAGAAAACTGTTGAAGGTACTTTAGGAGGTTTTATATTTGCATTAGCTGCGGCATATTTAATGGCTACTTTTGAATCACTAATTAGTCCAATTCAATGGATGATACTTGCAACTGTTATTGTAGTAGCAGGTAGTTTAGGTGATTTGATTGAATCTAAATTCAAAAGAACTGCAGGTGTTAAAGATAGTGGTGCTATCTTGCCGGGGCATGGCGGTATGCTAGATAGATTAGACAGTTTGGTATTTGCAGCACCGTTTGCTTATTTAACTTTAAATATATTCAGTTATGTTTCATAGGGAGGGACAAAAAATAATATTATTTTCATTTGTAATTATTGGCGCCAGTATTCTATTGGCCCATTTCTTTATTGATATC
>JANQUX010000080.1:8310-9796 GCA_030730545.1 Maribacter sp.
GAGAATAGCAATAAAAGATTTCAATGAAATTTTAGCCCCTGTAGATGGTAAAGTAGTGGTTATTGAAGAAGTTTTTGAGAAAGAGTTCTTTAAGGATAAAAGAAGACAAGTATCTATTTTTATGTCTCCGGTAAACGTGCATGTTACCAGATATCCTGCAAGTGGTAGTATTACCTTTTCTAAATATCACCCAGGTAAATATCTCGTTGCTTGGCACCCTAAGTCAAGTGAAGAAAACGAAAGGACCACTGTGGTTATTAAAACGCCTAAATTTGGCGAAATTTTATACCGACAGATAGCTGGCGCTTTAGCTAGGCGCATTGTTAATTACGCAGAAAAAGGGGAAAGTGTACAACAGGGTGACGATGCAGGTTTTATTAAATTTGGATCTAGAGTAGACTTGTTCTTACCTTTAGATTGCCAAATTAATGTAAAATTGAACCAAAAGGTGATAGGTGCCGAAACATGCATAGCTACTTTTGTTGACCCAAATGAAAAAGACGAACTTACATATTGAATTTGAGGCTACCGTTGCTTTGGTAAATAATTTTACTGAACCTTTACCTGCCGATATTCTTTTAAAATTGTACGCTTACTATAAAATTGCGAACTCCAATTTTGATAATCCTGGTAGTAAAACTCCTTTAATAAATGCATTTAAGGCCAATGCTTTGTTTCAAGCTAAAAACATGAGTAAAAAGAAAGCAATGCAAGCTTATATTGAATTGGCGACCAAAGAACTTAAATAAGTACTGCTGCGCTAAACAATTTTATTCCTCGTTAATAAAGTATTACTTAAATATTCGATTTAAAAATCAGCATTCAAATTACACCATTCTAGGCATTGTTGCCGATATTAAGATTCTCTATCAACATTAATATAGGAAAATCTATTTAGTGATATAAATCTTCTAAGTCAGCATCGCAAAGTGAACAAAATAGTTCATCTAATTTCTCGCAAACATCATTAAAAAAACGTTCTCCTTTTTCTGCTGTAGCAAACTGCGGATCACCGATACCAGTATCGCTACTTACCTTCGACCATTGCCTTTCTGCCCACGCCCAACCTTCATTGAACGCTTCGATTTTAAATGTCTTTGCACTACCACTACCCCATTTATCTTTTGGTTGCACTAAATCTGGTCTTAGATAAAGCATTAGACTTGTTTCCATTTCATCGGCATGGTCTCCTTTTTCTTTAAAATACTTCGATTTATCTAGCACTGGCGGAAAAAAACAAAAGCTAATAAACATATCTGGAAATAATAAGCCCAACTCCCTAACTATTGGTTTGAAATTATTACCTCCATGACCATTAAAAAGCAGCAGCTTTTTAATGCCCTGCCTATTTAAAACAGTGACTAAATCTTTTAAAATTGCCAATTGAGTTGACGGATTAAGGTTCATATCTAAATAAATATCACTCTGACCTGTGTTTACACCATAGGGTATTGTGGGAAGCACAATAACCTTTTTACCCTTATCC
>JANQUX010000081.1 GCA_030730545.1 Maribacter sp.
TCGTAATTGTATCGATAAAATGCAAGGTGTACCAAGTGAAATAGGTGTTTTAAGCACTAAACAAACCAAGTAGTTTGTTTTTTGGCTGGGTAAAGCAGCTGTGTTAGAACAAACTTTGCTGTTTAAACGGACTCTCATGGTTCAATAACCACTGTTTTCTGTGTAAACCGCCAGCGTAGCCTGTAAGTGAACCATCGGTACCAATAACTCTATGGCAAGGCACCACGATCCATAACGGATTTCGGGCATTTGCAGATGCGGCAGCTCTGGTTGCATTGGGATCACCTAATAATTTTGCAAGCTCTAAATAAGACTTCGATTTTCCGTAAGGTATGTTCTGTAGTTCTACCCAAACCTTCTTTTGAAATGTTGTTCCTTCAGGGTTTAATTTTAAATCGAACTTAGTTCTTATTCCTTCAAAATATTCGTTCAGTTGATACACGGCGTCTTCTAAAGATTCTGGTATAACATCGGTAAGTGGTTCATCAGAATTCAATACGGTTATAGCGGTAAGGCCATCAGCATCACCAATTATTTTAGCAACCCCTAACGGCGTACTTATATATGCTATATCCTCCTCCATGGTATTCTTGAAATTTATTCGTCTGGTGAAGTTGGCTTTTCGATGACTCCCGTTGCCTGAGCGCGTTTTTCCCAATTTTTACGAGCAAGACTCTGCAAATCGGCAACATTGTCGCTCTCGTCCATTATTTCGAGCCCTAGAAGGGTTTCAATAACATCTTCCATAGTTACAATACCACTTACAGAACCATATTCATCAACCACAAGGGCAATTGCTTCTCGTTTTGCAATGAATATTTCAAATAAGGTAGGTATCGGTGTACTTCTGCGGGTTACTAGAATTTCGCGCTTAATATCTTTCAACGGAATGTCTCCGTTCTGGTTGATCATTTCTTCCAAAACATTATCCTTTAATACAAAACCAGTAACATTATCAATATTATCGGTGTACACAGGAATTCTAGAAAAACGCAATTTAGGATTATCGGAAAAGAAATCTGCAATCGTTTTTTCATCTGACGCTACTTTCATAACCGCTCTTGGCGTCATAATATCTTTCACCAGAACTTCATCGAACTTCAATAAGTTTTTAATGATAGTAGATTCAGACTTTTCAAAAACACCATCTTCATGTGCCATATCGGTCATCGCATGAAAATCTTCGCGACTTAAAACGCTACCATGGTGTTTGCCACCGCCTACCATTTTGGTAAAAAGGCGAAGTAACCACAACAAACCTGTATATTTTAAGCCCAAAACCATAATGTTTAACGCTTTGGTAGAGAAATTGGCTAGTTGTTTCCAGTATGTAGCTCCAATAGTTTTCGGTATAATCTCTGACGCTACCAAAATAAGAATGGTCATAATGGTAGACACCACACCGACCATTAAATCTTCTGTAAAGGTGATGCCTAAAAATGATTTGGTTTCGCTACCGTATAATTCGGCATAGGCAACTTTCGCTTGCACACCCACCAAAATTGCACCGACCGTGTGGGCGATTGTATTTATGGTTAGAATGGCAATTAAAGGTTGATCGACATCTTTTTTAAGTGCCTCTAGCGTTGTTGCATAGGCATGACCTTCTTTCTTTTTTACATTTATGAAAGTAGGGGTAATGCTCAACAGTACTGCTTCTAGTATAGAACACAGAAAAGAGAAGAAAATAGAAATGAACGCGTAAAAAAGTAGTAAGCCCATAGGGTTGTTTTATAAATCGAAGATATTAATAATAATGCTAAGGTTTGTGCTCTTTTACGTTATCAAATGCCTGATAAAATATTTGTTGGATGGATGAACGTATATTAAGATCGTAAATATTGCGATTTTCTCTCGTAGGATACACTCTATTGGATAGAAATATATACACTAATTTG
>JANQUX010000082.1 GCA_030730545.1 Maribacter sp.
TAAATCGGCATCAGGCATTCTACCTTTTACTAATATTCCTTTCTCTGATTTAAACTGAATGTTATCATTAATCATCAAACTATCTTCCCAGTTAAACCTTCCCCACCCTTCAATCATTAATTTAATATCGAGGTCATAATTCTGAAATCCATTAAAATCGGAAAACTGATATTTGTAATTTGACCGACCGTTTACATAAGGTTTAATCAAAAAAGAACTCGTTAAAGAGTTTTGAGGATTATATGCTTTGGTATCTAAAGGTAAAACAGAAACACTCAAATTATATTCTAAAGACTGAGCCAATAGCTTCGAAAAAGACAATTCTAGTGAATCTCTAGAAGTATTTAATTGATGTCTAACGTTGATTTCTGTAACCCTACTGCTCTTATCTGAATGATTGTAAAACAGTCTATATGCTATTGGTCTTTGTCGTTCATCAAATAAAATAGCTTTATTAACACCATACGGAATTGATTCTCTATCTATGGACACTGCAAGTTGATTCTTATTTACAACCCAATCTTGTATAAAAGCAGAATCTTCTTGAACAATTGCTAAAGAATAGGCTTTATTATTATTCTTAGAGAGCGATTCTTTTGACAATACAAGTTTTGCTAAAAACTGATTACTACCTGTATTATCGATACTTAAACCAATTATGCCAAAAGACTTTTTAAGAGGAACGGTAGATATCTCTCCGTATGAATTCTGAATTTCAAAAAAGTAATTTAGATTTTCTTTTATAAAGAATCCAATTTTACCAAAACCTTCATCACTAATACTTATGCTAGAAACCAAAACCTCTCCATTAACATCCAATAATTTAATAATTGGTTTATGATCACCAAAATTCTTCTTTAAGTGAATTCCTATATAATTAAATGCTCCGCTTATTAAAGTTCCGCCTTCTGGGTAAACGTTCAATTCAGTTTTGGTCGTAACTTTAAGTTCATTGTCAGTAGCATTGCCAAGAATTTCGATTTGCTGTTGAAAAGGCTCTAATTTTTCAAAATTTCTTAAATAATTGGTCCAAGCAATTATATGATATGACCCTTTTTCAAAGCCACTGTCAATTTCAAAATCACCATATGCGATTCCGCTATCAACCTTTAATAATTTTCGATACATTTCCTTTCCAAAATCATCATAAATACCCACATGAAGATTTTCGGTAATATCAGAATAAAGTAGTGTTTTTTGATTTTGAATATAGGCAGTAAACCACACATGCTCACCAGAAGCAAATGAAGTCTTATTTAAATGGAGGTGTATATTTTCGAGGAGCTGATTAGAACCATTAACCGTTGTTAGAAGCTCTTTTTCTTCTTGAGAGAAGCCCCAAAATGTAAAAGTAAATAATAAATAACTGTATTTTTCTGCATCAAATTTTGAATTCAACTACAGAAAAATACAAAAAAAAGTTACTTCTTCCTCATAAACACAGTGATAGGCACCCCAGTGAAGTCGTATTCTTCACGTATCTTATTTTCAAGATAACGCTTGTAAGGCTCGCGTACATATTGCGGAAGGTTACAGAAGAATGCAAACTGCGGATACGGAGTCGGTAATTGTGTACAGAATTTAATTTTAACGAATTTACCTTTATAAGCCGGTGGCGGATAATTTTCTATTATCGGCAACATCGTCTCATTAAATTTTCTGGTAATTATTTTCTTATTTCTATTATTATAAACTTCAACAGCAGTTTCTATCGCTTTGAAAATACGTTGTTTTGTTAATACAGATATAAAAAGAATTGGCACATCTACAAATGGCTCAATAGCTTTTTTAATTTTTTCAGTGTAATGCTTAATGGTATTGGTTTCTTTATCCTCGACCAAATCCCATTTATTAACAAGAATAACAATACCCTTATGGTTACGTTGCGCTAACCAAAATATATTCTCTACCTGCCCATCAAAACCTCTTGTTGCATCTAAAAGTAAAATACAAACATCGCAATGTTCGATTGCTCTTACTGAACGCATTACTGAATAAAACTCCAAATCTTCCTTCACCTTCGCTTTACGACGAATCCCGGCAGTATCTACCAGGTTGAATTCAAAGCCGAATCTATTGTACTTCGTATCAATACTATCTCTCGTCGTGCCTGCGATATCGGTAACGATATATCGATCTTCACCAATTAACGCATTTATAAAAGAAGATTTACCTGCATTTGGTCTACCTACCACAGCAAATCTTGGTAATTCACTTTTTTCTTCAACTACATCTGGTAATTCTTGTACTAGAGCATCTAATAATTCTCCGGTTCCACCACCATTCATACTTGAAAGCGTATAATATTCTCCTAATCCTAAAGAATAAAATTCAACGGCATCTTCTGCACGTTTCGCATTATCAACTTTGTTAATCGCTAAAAAAACAGGCTTTTTAACCCTTCTAAGTAACTTAGCAACATCTTCATCCATACCGGTAACACCGGTCTCTACATCTACCATAAAAATTATGGCATCGGCCTCTTCAATTGCCAGCTCTACTTGCTTATCGATCTCTTTTTCGAAAACATCATCACTACCAACAACATACCCACCTGTATCAATAACCGAAAATTCTTTGCCGTTCCAATCACTTTTTCCATAATGACGATCACGCGTAACACCACTTACTGCGTCAACAATAGCTTCACGTCTCTGTATCAAACGATTAAAAAAAGTAGATTTACCTACATTAGGTCTTCCTACAATGGCAACAATAGCACTCATAGCTTAAATTTGGCGCAAAGGTAGTACAATCCAAACAATAGTTGCCTGATTACCTTAGGTATATAAACGAAAGAATAATTTGTTTATTTATTATACCCGAATCTTCTTAACTGCTTGGCATCACTTCGCCAATTTTTATTCACTTTTACATACAGTTCTATATGTACTTGTTTACCGAAGAATTTTTCTAGGTCTTTTCTCGATTCTACTCCTACTTTTTTCAATGCTGCACCTTTATGACCTATGATAATCCCCTTTTGAGAATCTCTTTCAACCATAATTACCGAACGCATGCGAATAATGTCTTCATCTTCAAAAAACTCTTCTGTTTCAATTTCTACTGAATACGGAATTTCCTTTTTGTAGTTCAATAAGATTTTCTCGCGGATAGTCTCATTTACAAAGAAACGTTCTGGCTTATCTGTTAATTGGTCTTTAGGATAATAAGCAGGTGACATCGGCAATAATTCGATAATACGTTCGAATACGCCTTTTATATTAAAATTGGACAATGCAGAAATAGGATGCAACTCAACACTAGGCAACATTTCTTGCCAATACTGCACTTGCTCTTCTAACAACTCTTGTGTAGCTGTATCTACCTTGTTTAATAGCAATAAAACAGGAATTTTACTATTCTTTATTTTCTCAAAGAATGCTTCATCTTTCAATGCCTTCTCCCCTATCTCTACCATATAAAGAAGTACATCGGCATCTTCGAACGCAGATTTTACGAAATCCATCATACTGCTTTGAAGCTGATAAGCTGGTTTAATAATACCAGGAGTATCAGAAAGAATCATTTGAAAATCATCCCCATTTACAATTCCTAAAATACGGTGCCTCGTTGTTTGTGCCTTTGATGTAATTATGGATAATTTTTCACCCACAAATGCATTCATTAACGTTGATTTACCAACATTAGGATTACCAATAATATTTACGAAGCCTGCCTTATGATCTGCCATCCTTATACTTAATTATATATTTCTTCAATTCTACGTTTACCTTTGGAGCCAACAAAAGTACGGCAATCATATTGGGTATTACCATTAGTGCATAAGACAAATCAATTAAATTCTTCACCAACTCTAATGATGCAACTGCAGCAAAGACAATCATAATTACAAAATACCAGTTGTAAAACTTACCGATTTTGGCATTTGTCAAGAATGACAGAGATTTTACCCCATAATAAGAATAGGTAAATAAGGTAGATAATGCAAAGGCTGTTACGATAACCATTAGCAACACATCGCCCCAACCAAACAAGGTTTTTTCGAAAGCGGACAAGGTCATTACAATACCACTAGAATCTTCTAAATAAGCCCCACTTAATATGATAACGATTGCCGTAAACGTACATACCAATATGGTATCGATAAACGGACCTAACATAGCCACAAGACCCTCGCGAATAGGTTCATCATTTTTAGATTGCCCATGATACATTGGTGCACTACCCAAACCAGCCTCGTTAGAAAACATTGCTCTACGAACCCCTATAATAACAAGACCCCAAAAGCCGCCGGTTGCCAGCGATTTAAAATTCCAAGCTTCTGTAATTATCATTTTTAAGGCTGGTAGTATTTGTTCAGAATTCAGGGCCATTACCACTATTACCGCTATTAAATATACCGCTACCATAAAAGGCACAATAGCAGATGCTACTTTAGCTATGTTTTTTAAACCTCCAAAAATCACCAAAGAAGTTATGACAGCTAGAACAATGCCTATCGTCCATTTCCAATTTACCTCACTCATTTCAAATTATGTAGATGATGGTTTAACTACACTCATGAATGTCTCTGTAAATTGATTTGCCGTAAAAACGCCTAAAAATCCGAATAGACCACAAACAGCAAAAAATATAGCTAACGGTCGAGCTTTTTCACCTAATCCTTTGGTGATATAATACATTGGTCCGCCTTGCAAATTGCCATCAGAATCGGTTCCTCGATACATAATCGCCAAACTACAAGAGTAAAATTTTATACACATACCTATTAAAGCGGTCATCCAGATCCAGAAAACCACACCCGGACCACCATCATGTATTGCGATGGCAACTCCTGAGATATTCCCTAACCCGACCGTAGCAGCAACGGCTGCCGATAAAGCCTGAAAAGAACTTACATCTCCTTTTGAGTCTTTATTATCATATTTACCCGCTGTAATTGCAATCGCATGACCGAAAAAACGATACGGCATTAGTTTTGAATAGAAGACAAGGAAGAGTCCGCCCCCTATTAATAATAGAAACATTGGCCACTCTGTATACGGTAGTGCGCTGGCTATAAAGTCGTTAATTGTATCCATAGAATTGTAAAAAACCGAAGTTATGGATTTAATGTTTTTTAAAAGATATTGCTCTTAAAAAATATTATTTAAATAAGTTTTGAATATAGAGAAAATGTGTTGTATATTTGCAGCCCGTTACAAATAGTAGCGCACCTTTATCTCGTCAGCTTAATGACCTGAAGTCGCAAGACAAGTGAGATAAAAACCCATATCGCGGGGTAGAGCAGTAGGTAGCTCGTCGGGCTCATAACCCGAAGGTCGCTGGTTCGAGTCCAGTCCCCGCTACTAAGAAAAAGCCTCTGAAAATTCAGAGGCTTTTTTTATGCTCAAAACTTTTGAGAGACTTATAGTGTTTTTAGGCTTGACAGTAATTATCTACTATCCTATGACATATAATTTATATAGTACATTACTCAGCACATATAATCTCATAAAAATAACTTACTTCAAATCAAGTACAACATACAGTCTTACATTCCATAGACTATAAAATTATGAGGATAAAATGATATTACCATATTTACTTGTGTCAATCTCCCTACCTCATAGAAATAAGTATATTATAAATTCTAAAAGAATTCATTTAACCTGAAATTAGATTTTTTTTCGCCCTCCCAATAATCATCAACTCCCCCCATTGCGTGGTAAACCGCGGACTGCGATGTTCTTTAATTAGCGCCCATTCTTTACTGCGATTGCCCACTGTAGCGACCTTAATTTTGTTTTTGCCATACTTACCGTTTAGATTATCGATAAGATTGGTAATTACATCGCTCTCACTCTTATGCGGATCATCGAACATGTTGGTCTGTACCTCGTTTCGGTGCACTAACTGAGTTAAGTTTACACCCACTTTTTTATACCGGTAGCCTGGTTTAAATATCTGCTGCAAACCTTTCAATGCTTCTTTTGTTAGCTTAATAGTGCTATCGGTCGGTGTATCTAAATTGATACTAATACTATTTCTATACTGCTTATCTATCGCACTATGTTGATTGGTCTGTAATGAGATTTCTAGTTGAGCGGCTAGACTATGTTGCTGCCGTAATAAATCTGCAACCTCTGCTACATAATAGCTACAAGCTTCTTCTATTAGGGAGTAGTCAGAGAGCTTGAATCCGAATGATTTAGCTGTTCCGATTCCCTTTTTTGCATTTGCTTCGGTCTCCAGTTCTAAGCAAGGCACATTATTCAATTCTCGCCATAAACGCTCACCGATTACGGTCATTTCTTTTCTTACCCAAGCTACGGGCATATTGGCAAAATCTAAAGCCGTGTGTATGTTATTGTTTTGTAGTCGCATGGCATGCTTCTTACCTATTCCCCAAATATCCTTCACTTGCAGGTTACGTAATAAATACCGCCTTTTCTGCTCACTATCGACCACATAGACATTGTTGTTTTTCAAGATTTTCTTAGCGAACTTATTAGCTAATTTCGATAACGATTTTGTTTTGGCAATACCTACACCCACGGGTATTCCCGTATTTTTATAGACCGTATCTTTGATGGTATGGGCAATTGTAGTGTAATCATCAACCTTAATGCATTCTAAATCTACCCAACTTTCGTCAATACTATATTCTTCTACTCTTGGCGAAAATGTCATTAAAGTATCCATCACCCTTCTTGACATATCACTGTACAGGGTATAATTCGATGAGAAATAGGTAACATCGTTATCGTCCAGCAATTTCTTTATCTTAAATATGGGTTGAAACATGGGGATGTCGGTCAACGCCTTTGCTGCATTATTTGCAGCAATAATACATCCGTCATTATTACTTAACACAACTACTGGTCTGTTGATCAAATCTGGTCTAAATACTTGTTCGCAAGAAGCATAAAAACTATTACAATCTACTAATGCTATCATAATACCGACTTTATTATAAAGGTTACTACTCCCCATATATTCAATTCAACGTCATTAGTTTTGTCTATTCTAACAATTTTAAAACTATCGTCTACGGCAGCTAATACGAGTTGATTTAATTTCGGAGTCAGCGATTTATCGACAATTAAAACATCGTTCGTAAACGCACCGAACTCCTTAAATTCATCATCTGCTACCCTAATAAAAAATGTCGATGATGAATTGGATACCAACACTTCGTTCAAATCGATTCGAGGTTCACTATAATGCGTTGCCGGACTCGAAAAACCCGTCTGTGTCGGACTTTTGACCCTATGGTTATTATTAGATTTTTTAATCAAGTTCTTATCTTCTACCATCATAACTTAAAACATAATTTATTTTCGTTCCCTTACCCAAAAATCATTCGGAACATTCCAAAAGCCCAGTACCGGCATTATATAACACACTACTCGCGATGGGTATTTATAGTATAGATTAACATCGTGGGTATCGGTCTCATACTCGACAAAAAAACCGTCCATTGATATTGGTTTATTTTCGAACAACCCATTATCCTTTAATGCACATTCATAGCGCTCCTTCCCTATCTCCTTCAAAAGAGCTTTTATAGAAGTGATATCATAATTTCTAAACACTGTTTTGGACATTGTCCAAATTTCAGGATATAATCCAAATAATTTAATGTAATTTTGAAAATATTATTAACAATGGGTAGAATTTAAAAAACGCCTTCTGAAAGAGGATGAACAATCGCTCTTAATTTGAAAGCTGTAGAAGGAAATACTGGCATTCAAAAACCTCAGTATTTACCACAAAAGTACGTAGAATTAATACTCTAAATGATGAAATCATTTTCTCAAATATGACCATAGACATTTCGTCTACTTTTTTTTATAAGGTTAATCATTAATTAATTAGGGTTATTATTTTGAGGAAGACTGCTGTACTTTATAAAAGATTTAGAATCTAATTCGAGCTTTAACTATCAGTGATGAAGCGGTTAATATGAGGACTCTAATTTAATGCTAAAACCACATGAGTTTAAAAGAAGAACTTAACAAGCAACAGTTAAAAGCTGTCGAATTTTCGGGTAAACATCTTCTGGTACTCGCCGGCGCGGGTACAGGAAAAACACGTACGATAATTGCTAGGGCTGCCTATTTAATTGAAAATGGTGCTAACCCGTCGAAAATTCAAATACTCACGTTTACCAAGAAAGCTGCCAATGAAATTGTTGAGCGAGTAAAAGCTAGCTTGCCAGAATCTAGCGGGCGTACGCTTAACGGCGCTACTTTTCACTCGTGGTGCAATCAGTTAATTATTAAGTACCCAAATCTGTTCGGTGCAGCCAATTTTACGGTAATCGACCCAGATGATCAATTAGGTTTAATGAAAATGGTTTCTGGTAGCCATAGCGATGTTTATGGTAAGCTTCGTATAAAACCTCAACAGATATTAGATGTCTATTCTTATGCGAGAAACACTAAAAAAAATCTGACCGAATCTATACGTATCTTGATTTATAAGGGAAAAGAGGATAAAGATACCGAGTATGAGATAACCGCTATGAAACCTAATGTAGAAATTTTACTTAGGGCATATCAAAAGAAAAAGATGGAGCAACATTATCTAGATTATGATGATCTGTTGTTAGTGGTATCGACTCAGCTGAAATCTAACCCCGAAGCTAGAAAGTTATTATCTCAGGATCTTGATTATCTGCTGGTTGATGAAATGCAAGATACCAACCCTTTGCAGTGGGAGTTGCTTTCGCCATTCATAGATATCTGTAGTTTGTTCTGCGTTGGTGATGATGCGCAATCGATCTATTCTTTTAGAGGGGCAGATTTTAGAAATGTGCATCAATTTAAAGAACGTGTACCCAATTCTGAGGTATATAAACTTGAAAAAAATTACCGCTCTACGCAAGAGATATTAGATATTTCAAATTGGTTGCTAGACAAATCGCCCATAGATTATAAAAAACAATTACAGTCGGTACGAGGAAGCGGAGAAACACCAATATTGCTGAACGTAAGTGATGATTGGCAAGAAGCAAATTGGATAGCCGATGAAATCTTAAAAAATTATACGGATGAAGACCGTAAGTTTGCAGATCATTTAATATTATCGCGTTCTCAGTATTATACGAAAACATTACAGGCTGTTTTCATAAGAAGAAAAATACCCTATGTTACCTATGGCGGACGTAAATTTTTACAAGCTGCACATATAAAAGATTTGGTTTCATTATTGCGAATAGTCAACAACCCATACGATGAAATTGCCTGGGTAAGATTCCTGACTTTTTGGGAAGGTATCGGTGAGGTAAGAGCTTCTAGAATTATGGCCGTTATTATTGCCGATGAAGGTAAAACCGATATCCCTTCGCTACTACAAGGCGCTATACCTGGAACAGACGGAATCAAAATTTCAGAGCTATATAATGCCGTACAAAAAGAAAAAGGTAAAGTCGGTAAAATGGTAGACATCGCCTATGAAGCCATGTCATTAGGCTTGGCTTTTAGATACCGAAAAGATTGGATAGAAAAGCGTAAGGGTGATTTTCCTGTATTAAAACTTTTGGCAAATAGCTACTCAAGCTTAGGGGAATTTATTGGTGAAGGATTGTTAGATAATGCCGAAAAAATGAATGGTGCACCAGTGCTAAGCGAATCGCAATTAGAAACCGACGAAGAAAAAGATCACGTTATTATATCGACCATTCACTCCGCAAAAGGATTGGAAGCCGATGTTTGTATTGTTCTTAATGTATCGCCAAAGGCATTTCCCTCCGCATGGTCATTAGATGATGTAGATGCCATTGAAGAAGACCGCAGGGTGCTGTATGTCGC
>JANQUX010000083.1 GCA_030730545.1 Maribacter sp.
AGGTATCTGATTTAGAGCCATTAGAGCATCCTTTTTTATTGCCACAAGAGTTTCAAACTAATTTAGAAAAAACTAATAGTAATTTTCAACCTGGTGGCGAACAGAATGCTTTACGATATTTGAAATCTTTTGCCGCCAATAGGGGTAGTGATTATCAAAAACATATTTCAAAACCAACAGAAAGCAGAAAAGGGTGTAGCAGATTATCGCCATATTTAGCTTGGGGAAATATAAGTGTAAAACAAGTATTTCAATTTATAGGTACCCACCCGAACGGAACAAAAAATAATCGGGCCTTTTCAGCCATGTTAACTAGATTATTTTGGCACTGCCACTTTATTCAAAAATTTGAGGTAGCATGTAGGTATGAAACAGCTTGTATTAATAAAGGTTATGAACTTCTAACGCATAAAAAAAACGCTGCTTTTATAAAAGCCTGGAAGTTAGGGTTAACGGGTTACCCATTAGTTGATGCTTGTATGCGAGCTGTAGCGCAAACAGGGTGGATAAATTTTAGAATGAGAGCAATGGTAGTTTCATTTTTAACACTCAATCTAGATCAAGATTGGAGAGATGGCACCTATCATTTGGCTAGGCAATTTTTAGACTATGAGCCTGGTATACATTATCCTCAATTTCAAATGCAGGCCGGTACAACTGGCATTAATACCGTTCGATTGTATAACCCTGTAAAGAATTCTCAAGAACATGATGCTGAAGGTGTTTTTATAAAAAAGTGGATTCCAGAACTTGCAAACGTTCCAATTGTGCACATTCACGAACCCTGGAAAATGACAGTTTTAGAACAATCGTTCTGTGAAGTTAGTATTGGTGAAGATTATCCATTACCAATTGTTGATTTACAAGAAAGTGCACGGGTTGCAAGAGAAAAAATTTGGGAACATAAAAATCATCCTGCTGTTCAAAAAGAAAAATATCGTCTGCTGAAAACTCATGTAAATAATTCAAAGACCGATTTAAGGTGAAAATGCTTAGTATTGACAGTCTTTTGCCGTAACTAAGTTTTAAAATTCTGATTATAATTTTTTACGCTTATTAACTTCTAAATAAATAGGCATTCTATGAAAAGTATAACCGTCCAAAGTGTAGTTCTTGACCAATTTTTTTGAACCAGCGATAAGAGTACTTGATGGTCAAATTGATTATTGGTAATACGGTTGTGTAGTGGTACAAATTGTAACATTGTAATCACCCAAACAAAGATTATTAAAATCAATTTTAGTAACTGATAGGGTTCGGTTTCTGTAATACAATGGTATATCGATAGTGCTAATTGACCAACCATCAACGGACCAACGATATAGGCAATTAACCTAGTATATTTTTTATGCCATATGACTAGGTTCTTATGATTGTAAAACGTAAAACTCGGATAAATGATCAATTGCACTATCCAAATGAGTACTACTAATCCGAAATCAATAAGTATTCCTAGTATATTAATTGACATTATAAATGCTTGATAATTTTTGAACTAAAAGGTTTTGTTATAGAATAAAAATAATCAATTAAGTTACCTTCTTTGTTTATCAAATATTTTTGAAAATTCCACCTTACAGTAGAATTGGTTTTACCATTCAGTTCTTTATCAGTCAACCATTGATATAAAGGGTGCTGTTTGCTACCTTTTACATCTATTTTTTCTGTGAGTAAAAAATTCACACCATAATTACGCTCACAAAAAGTTTTAATTTGAGAACTATCACCAGACTCTTGTCCTCCAAATTGATTACAGGGAACGCCAATAACAGTTAAGTTTTTATAAGTATCACTTAGTTTTTGTAAATCTTTATATTGATTGGTGAATCCACATTCTGAAGCCACATTCACAAATAGAATATAGTTGCCAATAAATTTAGAAAGGTCAATAGACT
>JANQUX010000084.1 GCA_030730545.1 Maribacter sp.
TTTCTAAAGTTATATTAGATTCCGTCTACGCCAAAGGAATTTTACAAAATAATGGGAAGCAAGTTCAGCGCAGTTTTATTTTTTTGGTAAAGAATAATGAGGCTAGTAAAGTAAGGGTTTCAGATTTTTTTAGGGTCAGCGAAATTAATGACCTAATAGGTAGAGTTCTTTCCGATAATAATTTATCGGTTTTCGAAAAAGATACCCAGTCTCTATTTTTTGACATAATTGCGCCCAATGTAAGTTTTGACAATAACCTTACCCAAAAAGCAAGAAATGAAGCCTTATCTAAACTTTCGTATACACGAGGTACGGTTGATCAGGGTCGATTAATAATTGCAAAAGGCGAAGTTGTTGAAGCTGAAAATCTAAAGATCTTAGAGTCGTTAAAGTCTGAATACGAATCAGAATTATGGACGGCCAGTAACTATTATTATATTTTAATCGGGTATACGGTACTAGTAGCACTGGTGCTTATAATGTTGTTCCTATTCCTAAAAAAATATAGAAGAACGGTGTATGAAAATAATGTAAAAGTTACGTTCATCTTCTTTAATATTCTGCTCATGGTTTTTATAACAACTATTGTTATAAAGTACAATGATCAATTAGTGTTTGTGGTACCATTATGCATACTTCCATTAATTTTAAAAACGTTTTTTGACGCCCGGTTAGGTCTGTTTGTGCATGTATTGACCATATTAATTTTAGGCTTTGTAGTGCCTAATAGTTTTGAGTATATATTTCTTCAAATAATTACAGGTATAGTGACCATTTTAACAGTTTCTGAGCTATATAAAAGGGCAAACCTTTTTGTGAGTGTTGGTCAAATAACACTTATTTATATAATTGGTTATTTGGCGTTCCATACCATACACGAAGGCGATTTAAGTGATATAGAATGGTATACTTTAGGTCTTTTTCTGTTAAACGGAATGATTACTCTTTTTGTACAGCCATTAATTTATATCTATGAAAAGCTCTTCGGTCTTGTGTCAGATGTATCGCTGTTGGAGTTGTCAGATACCAATTCTAAACTTTTAAAAGAATTATCTAACAAGGCACCGGGTACATTTCATCATTCGTTACAAGTAGCCAATTTAGCTGAGGCGGCCGCTAACGAAATTGGGGCGAATGCCATGTTGGTTAGGGTAGGGGCTTTATATCATGATATTGGTAAAATGAACGAGCCTACCTATTTTACCGAAAATCAGGTTACGAATGTAAATCCGCATGACGAGCTGAGCCCAAAAGACAGCGCACGTATTATAATTGATCATGTTATTAAGGGGATTGAGATTGCTAGAAAGAATAACTTACCTGACCGTATTATAGATTTTATACGTTCGCATCATGGCACTACTTTGGTGTTTTACTTTTACAAAAAGCAAAAAGAATTGGATGATGATGTAAAGGAAGAGGATTTTAGGTACCCTGGGCCATTACCATTTTCTAGAGAAACTGCAATTTTAATGATGGCAGATTCGGTAGAAGCAGCATCAAAAAGTTTAAAAAATCCAACATTTTTAATTATCGATGAGTTTGTTGATAAGATAATTTCGGGTCAAATGAAGGCAAATCAGTTTTTGAATGCAGATATTACCTTCAAAGAAATTGAAACAATTAAGAAAATTTTCAAGCAAAAGTTAATAAATATCTATCATTTGCGTGTGGAATATCCTGAGTAACAGGGTAGTATTTTTTTATTGAAAAAAAACATGAAAAATAGTTGCGTAAAACGAGTTATACTTATACATTTGCATCCGCTATTTAGAGCAACAGTTCATTGAAGAATTACTGGAGAGGTGCCTGAGTGGCCGAAAGGAGCGGTTTGCTAAATCGTCGTAGGTGGAAACATTTACCCAGGGTTCGAATCCCTGTCTCTCCGCAA
>JANQUX010000085.1 GCA_030730545.1 Maribacter sp.
ATGCTAACTTAAGAGTTCTCGACTGCGCTCGAAGTGACATTAGGTTTCGTCTTTGCGAGGAGCTTTTCGCGACGAAGCAATCTGCCAAATTTCTACACCAAGTGAGTTTTAGGCTACCAATAAACAGATTACTTCACTTCGTTCGTAATGACGGTTAATTCCACTGCATTCTCTGCAAACGTACCGCATTTATAATTGCTAATAGCGCAACACCAACATCGGCAAAAACAGCTTCCCACATTGTGGCCAATCCACCTGCTCCCATGGCTAGAACAATAAGCTTTACCCCGAATGCCAACGCAATATTTTGCCATACAATTTTACGTGTAGAATTCCCGATTTTAATGGCTGTAGCAATCTTAGAAGGCTGGTCATTTTGTATAATAACATCGGCAGTTTCAATGGCAACATCACTACCTAATCCGCCCATGGCAATACCGACATCACTAATGGCAAGAACGGGAGCATCATTAATTCCGTCGCCGACAAAGGCAATCTTGGTGTTCGGGTTCTTTTTAAGTTTCTCTACTTCTTCCAGTTTTTCTTCAGGTAGTAACCCGCCTTTTGCCCAATCAATACCTAATTGCTGTGCTACTTGTTGGGTGATGGAATCTTTATCCCCCGAAAGCATAATAATTTTATTAATTCCCGCTTTGCGCATTTCTTTGATTGCTTCTAAAGCATCTTCTTTTAATTCATCGGCAATAGTAACGTAACCTGCAAATTTTCCGTCTATCGCCATCATTACGATAGATTCTACAATGCTGTCGGTCTCTGTTGGGACTTCAATCTGGTTTGCCGTCATTAACGCTTTATTACCGACCAAGACCGATTTTTGGTTAACCGTTCCTTGTAATCCCTTACCAGCAATTTCAGTGACATCTGTTGCTTTAAACTTGTCACCATCAAGCTTATATTCTAAAATTGCTTTTGCAATAGGGTGTGTAGATTGTTCTTCAATGGCGATCAAGTACTTCATGAAATCTGCCTCGGTAAAGATTTGATCTTTAACAAGATCCTTAATCTTAAAAACACCTTTGGTTACAGTGCCTGTTTTATCCATAACCACCGTATTTACTTTGGTCATGGTGTCTAAAAAAGATGCGCCTTTAAATAGTATTCCGTTTCGTGAAGCTGCTCCTAATCCGCCAAAATACCCTAACGGAATAGAAATTACCAAAGCACACGGACAAGAAATAACCAAGAATATTAATGCACGATACAGCCAATCTTGAAAGATATAATTCTCGACAAAAAAGTACGGTAGAAAAGTAAGTGCAATAGCTAAATAGGTGACAATTGGCGTGTAGACCTTTGCAAATTTTCTAATAAACAGTTCTGTCTTAGATTTACGAGCAGTGGCATTCTGTACCATATCTAGAATACGGGCAATAGAACTGTCTTTGAAAACCTTAGTGGTTTCAATTTCAACCACTCCGTCTAAATTAATGCTTCCGGCGTATATGGCATCTCCTTTTTTAAGGGTGTCTGGCTTGCTTTCCCCTGTTAAAGCTGCCGTGTTAAATGAGCCTCTTTCTGAGAGTAAAATACCGTCTAGCGGGACTTTCTCACCAACCCTAACTTGTATTTTTTCTCCTACGTTTACCTCTTCTGGAGATACAGAAATAAATTGATGATCACGGAATATCAAGGCTTGATCCGGTCGTAGATCAAGTAACGCTTTAATGTTGCTTTTAGCTCGTTGAACCGCAGCACTTTGAAAAAGTTCACCCACTGCGTAGAATACCATTACTGCCACACCTTCTGGATATTCGCCAATACCAAATGCTCCAATGGTAGCAACTCCCATTAAAAAGAATTCGGTGAAGAAATTCCCTTTTTTGATGCTTCCCCAACCTTCTTTTAGTACAGGTAGACCAACTGGTATGT
>JANQUX010000086.1 GCA_030730545.1 Maribacter sp.
TCAAATTCTGAATTCCATCGCCACTAACGTCTGGTTGAATTTGTTATTCTTCGTGATATTCATATTCTTCGCTTTTTCGTTTTTCGGATATTATGAATTGACTTTACCAAACTCATGGGCAAATAAAATGGATGATGCATCGTCTAAGGTTGGTGGTGTGTTAGGTATCTTTTTTATGGCCGTTACATTGGCAATTGTATCTTTCTCATGTACAGGTCCTATTTTGGGCGGACTACTTGGGGGAACTACCTTGGCAGAAGGTGAAGTTGCTACAAATCTTACTGCGGGTATGACAGGTTTCGGTGTTGCATTGGCATTGCCTTTTGCATTATTTGCGTTATTCCCCGCATGGTTAAATTCACTTCCAAAATCTGGCGGATGGATGACTACGGTTAAAGTAGTATTGGGCTTCTTAGAAATTGGTTTAGCACTAAAATTCTTGTCGAATGCAGATTTAGTTGGGCATTGGGGTATTCTGAAAAGAGAGGTATTCTTAGGTATTTGGATTGTTTTAGGAATAGCAATGACATTGTACTTGTTCGGATTATATAAATTTCCGCATGATGGTCCGGTAAAAAAGTTATCTCTGGGTAGAAAAGTTGCTGCCTTTATAAGTGCTGCTTTTACAATGTATATGATATTGGGCGTGACTAATATTACGAACCTAAAATTGTTAAGTGGCTTTCCGCCGCCAGAGTTTTATAGCGTTTTTGAGCAAGAAAGCGATTGCCCACTAGGTATTGATTGCTTTAAAGATTTTAATGAAGGTCTTGTGTATGCGAAAGAGGTGAATAAACCTATTCTATTAGATTTTACGGGTTGGGCTTGTGTCAACTGTAGAAAAATGGAAGAGAATGTTTGGAGTGATGCCGAAGTCTTCCCAATTATAAAAGATAACTATGTGCTTATTTCATTGTACACCGATGATCGAGAAGAGCTGCCCGAATCTGAACAATTTAATTTTCAGTATGATAGCGGTCGAGTAAAGGAGATTTCGAACATTGCCCAAAAGTGGGGAACATTTCAAGATGTAAATTTCAGCTCTATCTCTCAGCCATTTTACGTATTGCTTTCGCCAGATTTGAAAGTGTTGAATACTTCTATTCAAAATTCAGATGTGCCAACCTATAAAAACTGGTTGCTAGAAGGTTTGAAAAATAATAATTGATAGATCGATTTTGTAAGGTGTTAACTACTTGTCAATAAAAAGCAGAGCTGCGAGGTGTTTAATGTAAAAAATAGTTTTAACTTGGGACCGATTCCCCCAAACTGAACTATGAAAGCATTAAAAAAAATAGGAGCAATCCTGTTAGTTATTGTTACCCTTCTGATCATTGTTGTCGGCGTATTTGCCTATACTTTAAAACCAGATTATTCTGGTGAAAAAGAATTGGTAAACCTTAAAAAAGAGGTCACCGTCTACTACGATGAATACGGTATTCCCCACATTTACGGTGAAAATGAAAAAGATGCCTTTAGAACTTTAGGCTATGTGCATGCGCAAGATCGTTTGTGGCAAATGGAACTTTTGCGAAGAATTGCCAGTGGTGGTTTGTCAGAAGTTTTTGGTGCAGATTTAATTGGAACAGACAAATTCTTTCTATCACTTGGTATTGCAGATGCATCTAAAACGTCTGCCGCTAATGCGGATTTAAGTGATGCCGGAGTAATATTATCAAAGGCATACTTAGATGGTATTAATCAATTTATAAAAGAAGGACCAACACCTGTTGAGTTTTACCTTACCGGTATAGAAAAGAAAGAATTTGTTTTAGAAGATGTCTATAATACTATCGGCTATATGGCTTTTAGTTTTGCCATGGCCCACAAGACTGATCCTCTCTTAACTTCCATAAACACCAAACTAGGCACTGAATATTTACA
>JANQUX010000087.1 GCA_030730545.1 Maribacter sp.
GGCGGCGCGTCTTTTGGTGGAGTATGTAGGCACCGAGTTGAGCAAGATCAGCAACGAACGTGAAAAGCTAAAACTAGCTTTGCCTAAAGAAACTGAAATTAATCCACAACACATTGAAGAGCATATTGGTATTAGTAAAGACTATAATAATTTTGAACTGAAAAGAGCAATTGGCGATAGAGATATCGTAAAAGCGACAAAAATCATCAATTACTTTGCGCAGAACCCAAAAGACAATCCTTTTATATTGACGATAACCTTATTGCATTCTTTTTTTACACAGTTATTGCAGTACCACGGTCTTAGTGATCACAGCCCTAAGAATGTGGCGAGTGCATTGCGCATAAATCCATATTTTGTAAGTGAAATACAAACCGCTGCCAGAAATTACCCAATGAAAAAAGTTAGCGGAATTATTTCAAGTTTACGTGAGATGGATTTAAAAGGAAAAGGGGTAGGGGCGGCACCAATGAAAGATGCGGATCTACTTAAAGAATTGCTTTTTAAAATAGTGTAAGGTTTACTTTTTGTCAATACCGAATTTACCAGGTCCTAATAATGCAATGGTAATAAAAGAAACTAAGTAAAACAATGCTTTTTCTTGAGTGCCAAAATCATCTGCACCATGAGCGATAAATGCTGCAACTGCCATAGTTATGGCTACTGGTATCGCTGCTAAACGAGTTTTAAAACCTATGATGATTAATATTGGGCAAATAAACTCACCTATTACAGCTAAAAATAAAGAGGGAGTTTCACCAATACCAATAGGGTCTGCAAATTGAAAATCACCCGAAATTAGCTTTTGAAATTTTGGAAGACCGTGGGTCAACATCATCGCTGAAATTGCAATTCTAAAAAAGGCTAAGCCAATATCTTTTAATATGGTATTTTTCATTAATACAGAATATTTACTCTAAAAGTATCATTTTTTTTTGGTTTTTCTAAAATATGTTAGCGATGCTAATATATTAATTGTAAAATTTTTGTAGCTAAAAACCGGGTGGCTTAGTTATCAGCATGTTAAAGTTTTATACGTAACAATTAAAATAATTGTATTTTTTTGAGGGAGAAATTGGCACATAAAAAAATCCCGAAATAGATGGGATTTTTCTTACTTAAAATTATAGTAATTATCTCAATTTCGGATAGTCATCGGGATTTACTTCGTGCATTATCGCATAAACCTTTTCAAATATATCTTCTCTATTTGGTTTAGAGAAATAATCGCCATCAGTACCGTAAGCAGGTCTATGTGCTTTTGCACTTAGGGTTTGTGGTGTACTATCTAAATATTTAAAGGCACCTTGTTTTTCTACAATTTCATTTAAAAGATAAGCCGAACATCCGCCAGGTACATCTTCATCTATTACCAATAAACGGTTTGTTTTCTTTACGCTTTCTAAAACCTCCATTTTAATATCAAAGGGTAGTAAGGTTTGCGCATCTATTATTTCTGCGTTAATACCCACTTCAATTAATTCTTTGGCTGCTTTTTGAACAATACGTAGTGTAGATCCATAAGAGACCAAGGTAATATCGCTTCCTTCTTTAATGGTTTCAACTTTACCAATCGGAGTACAGAATTCACCAAGATTTTTGGGTTTCTTTTCTTTTAATCGATATCCGTTCAGACTTTCTATTACCAAAGCAGGTTCGTC
Organism: Maribacter sp.; assembly: GCA_030730545.1. Lineage (GTDB taxonomy): Bacteria > Bacteroidota > Bacteroidia > Flavobacteriales > Flavobacteriaceae > Maribacter. The sequence continues at coordinate 1,662 of JANQUX010000087.1, forward strand.
GCTCTTTAAAAGTGTGTTATAAAAACCGGCAGCTTGTGTCATATTTCTAGGTGCAAGAATATACATTCCTCTAAGTAAATGTATTAGTCCGCCCATTTCAGATCCAGAATGCCAGATACCTTCTAGTCTGTGCCCTCTTGTTCTAATAATTAATGGTGCTTTTTGTCTACCAGCTGTTCTATATAATAACGTAGCTAAATCATCTGTAAGAGTAGATAG
>JANQUX010000088.1:0-2767 GCA_030730545.1 Maribacter sp.
GAATTGAAGATAAATGTACTATCACAATTGGTTCAATTTGAATGATAACCTTGATTTTTGAATACTACTATGTTGAATAAGAGCAGAATAGTCGCCAATAATCATATTAAAAGTCATCCGTTATATAATTTTAGATTAACGCAATTCAGTAAAATTACGCATTATAGAACGCATTTAAAACTAAATAAGTATGATAAGGAGCTTTTTATCAAATGAAGTAAAAAGCTAAGTGTTCTAAAACAAATTCGTGATAGATACTGATAAATATAAGAAAGGCTTTAAAAAATGGTACTTCGATTAAAGCAATTTATTTATAATATCTTCTTCGCTGATACCTTCTGCTTCAGCTTTGTAGTTTTTAATGATACGATGACGTAATATTCCCTTTACCACGGCATGTACATCTTCAATATCAGGTGAGAATTTACCATGAATAGCTGCATTTGCCTTTGCTCCCAAAATAAGATTCTGAGAAGCTCTCGGACCTGCACCCCAATCTAAATACTGCTTTACATAATCTGAAGCCGAGTCAAGATTAGGTCTTGTACTATTCACTAATTTAACTGCATACTCGACAACATTATCGGCAACAGGTATTCTGCGCACCAGTTCTTGAATATCAATAATATCTTGTGCGTTAAATAGCGGGTTAACCACCTGCTTTCTATCTGCAGTCGTATTTTTAACTACTTGAATTTCTTCTGCTATAGATGGGTATTTTAATTCAATAGCAAACATAAAACGGTCTAACTGTGCTTCAGGTAATGGGTAAGTACCTTCTTGCTCAATTGGGTTTTGTGTAGCTAAAACGAAGTATGGTAATTCTAACTTATGTTGATGACCTGCAATAGTTACCGCCCTTTCTTGCATCGCTTCTAAAAGTGCTGCCTGAGTTTTTGGGGGAGTTCTATTGATCTCATCTGCCAAAATAATATTTGAAAATATAGGCCCTTTTATAAACTTAAAGTTTCTATTCTGGTCTAACACTTCACTACCAAGAATATCACTTGGCATTAAATCTGGCGTAAATTGTATTCTTTTAAAATCAAGACCTATTGCTTGGGCAATGGTATTGACCATTAAAGTTTTTGCCAAGCCTGGCACGCCGATCAACAATGAGTGACCACCTGTGTAAATGGAAAGCAGTATCTGCTCAATAACCTCATCTTGACCTACAATGATTTTGGCTATTTCCTTTTTAAGCTCCGCATGTTTTTCAACTAGGCGTTCTATTGCTGCAACGTCTGACATATATTTATTCTTTTACCCATTTATTAGCGAAATCACAATCTTGATTTTCTTCATTAACGCTTATGTAGGTATCCTTAATATATTTGTCCATCCATTTTTTAATGGCGTTGTATTTCTTTTCAGTAAGTGCTAATTCTTGAATCTTCGTATAATCTTTAGAGAAATCGGCAACATGTTCATCGTACCTGTTGGTAATCTTCAAGATTTTATATTTCGGTGCACCACCTCTTGGATCTTCTTCTAATACAGGATATGTAATTTCATTATCCTTCAAGTTCTGAACTTGATTATAAAGTGTCGGATCCATTTTAGTCAATTCAAACTTAGAATCGAAGTTTACAGGATTACGTAGCAATCCGCCATCGAACTTCGTTTCTTTTTCATCAGAGAAATTTAATGCAGCCTCTGCAAAAGTAAATTCCCCATCAATTATTTTCTTGCGAATACTATCCAACTCCGCTTTCGCTTCTTCCATAACATTTTGAGAAATTTCTGGAATTACCAAAATGTGTCTTAAATCTAGCTCTTGACCTCTAATTTTTTCGATATAAATAATATGGTAGCCAAAAGCAGTTTCAAAAGGTTCAGAAACTTCACCTTCTCTTAAACTAAAAGCAACATCTTTAAATTTCTTATCAAAACCGGTTTCTTTAGTAATACTGTAGAACCCACCTTTCGATTTCGAACCTGGATCTTGAGAATACAAAATGGCTTTTACACTAAAACTGGCATCGTTATCATCAACATCTGCCTTAATTTGATTCAGCTTATCAATTACCTTCTGCTTTTCTTCATCAGATGGTTCTGGCTCTTTTGTAATCTGAGCAATTTCTAACTCAGCACCAAATACCGGGCGCTCATCTTCAGGAATTTTATTAAAGAACTGACGAACCTCTTCAGGTGTAATTTCAATCTCTTTAATAATATCTTGTTGCATACGCTCAGACAGCATACGTAACTTATTTATTTTATAAAGCTCTTCTCTAAAGCTAGATTCATCTTCTTTTTTGTAGTACTTCAACACCTTGTCCATAGAACCGATCTGCTGTACTAATGATTGTAGTTGACGGTCTCCGGTAGCATTTACCTCATCATCTGACACCAAAATACTATCTTGAACTGCTTGGTTGGCATACAAACGATCTTCCATCAACTTACCTAGAAGTCCGCAGTGCGTAATATCTTCTGTAGATGCACCTTGACTTTTAAGATCTATAAGTGTTTTTTCAATATCAGAATCTAAGATTACGTAATCGCCAACAACTGCGGCGATACCATCTAATTTAATTCTCTTGAAATTAATTGCCGAGTCTCTTTTAACGGGAGTAGCTTCTGCAATAGCTTCCATTGGCTCTATCTGTTCTTCTTGAACATTTGGTATAGAATCTTGTGCTGTTACAATACCTGAGAACAGCAACACTGCACCGATGTAAATACTATTTTTTGTTTTCGAAAAGTTCAAATTCATTATCCTTGATTGCTTCATCTAATAATTCAGTTTCTAATTTGCGTAGGT
>JANQUX010000088.1:2777-9637 GCA_030730545.1 Maribacter sp.
ATTTTTCTACGACTTAATAAAACTTGTTCTATGGTAGGCTTTATAAAAGACAAAGGTGCAATATCATTAACATCTTTAATTTCCTCTATTTGTCCCAAATATACCCCGATTGAATCCTCCAATTCAAAAAATTGTGAATTTTTTAAGTACTTCTTGGCGTTGTCGACGTTTATTGGCGGTATTTCTTCAAATATTCTAGTGTAGCGTACCCAAATAGAATCATTAAAATTCAGTTTATTGAACTGAACACCAATGGAATCTAAATAACGAACATCATCTTTTTTAAATCTCTTTAGTCTTTTAGCTACCTCGTCTTGATCTAAAAAACCTTTAGGTAGTGCTACAAAGCGAATTCTTGCAATTCGTTCTTTAAGCTTAAAATTCTCTTTCCCTTTTTCGTAGAAATCCTTCAATTGCTCATCGGTAATTACAGAATCTGTAGCCTGTGCAACCAAAGCTTCTTTATAAACACGTGTGTATAAATCGGTTCTATAATCATCGACCAACGCGTTATACTCTGCAAGTTTTTCTTCAGACAAATTAATTTTAGCCTTAGAAAGCAGTAGCTGTTTAGAAGCCCAATTGTTTATGTAATTTGTAGCAAAAGAAGCACTGTCCCCTTTTGTCATATTTTCTGTTAACAACGGCTCTAAGTCCTCTTGATATAAAAAACGCTCGCCTACCCTAGCGATAACTTTTCTTTCTTCTTCTTTCTTAAAAATACCGTCGCATGAAATAAAGACGATAGCAATTAATCCTATGGTTATTATAGGATAAAATTTGCGGAGTAAAAACATTGATTTCTTAAAAAACATCGAGCAAAAATAGTAATTACCAAATCGTGTGCAAATGCTTCATGATTTACTTAACACGTTTTTAGGGATTACAAGATATAACAAATACCTAATAATCAATTAAAATTAGCAATTGAGAAAATTGTAATCTGACTGCAAACTCACCATAAACTGCCATTTTTTAGGTAAATTTGTGTACTTATATTGTTAATTTAACACCACTCATTTTTGAACAGACAAATAAAATTAATTTGGGATTTTCGAGGTCCGGCAGCATTAAAAACGGCAGAACACCATGTTAAGCACCTTAATGAATTTATAGCTATTGAGAAAACCGCATTGAACATTACGGGTTTCAAAGAACTTAATGATATGTATAGCATTGCATTTATGGTGGTAGAAGAGAAAGAAATGATAACGGTAAGAGATATATTGAAACCGCACAGAGGTGAAGTTTACACCCCTTAAAATATGATTATGAAGCATTTTCTTCTTTTTATATGCCTTGTACTTTTATTCTCTTGCGCCCAAGAAAAGCAGAATTTAAATTTTCTTGAAGTCGCACTATCCTCAAATGACTCAAGAATTAAAAGGGTAATGGATAGCTTAGATAATTATCAAGTTCAAATACGATACACACAGATAGATAGAAGAAATGACAGTGTTATTTTTACCGACTACGATTTTCAGGTTAATGATAGCATGTATTTTTACCCAGCGAGTTCGGTAAAATTTCCCGTGGCGGTATTAGCTTTAGAAAAGCTTAACCAAATAGATAGCTTAACCTTAAACACCAGATATTACATAGAAGGTGATACAATTGAAAGTACGGTAGCCAAAGATGTATCTCAAATTTTTGCGGTAAGCGATAATCTAGCAAATAATAGACTGGTCGAATTTTTAGGCTTTGAAGCTATTAATCAGAATTTAACCGACAAAGGTATTTCACCAGTTAGAATAAGTCATCGATTAGGGTATAATTCAGATGACTTAAGAACCAAACCATTAATAGTTTACTTAAACGATTCAACAACGGGTATCACCAAGTCTTTACTCGATAAAACTCCGAAACAGTTAGCGGTACTGAACATTAAAAAAGGAAAAGGTTATTATGAAAATGATGAGCTAATTCAGGTCCCGTTCGATTTCGGCCTAAAAAACTATTATCCTATTTCATCTCAGCATAACCTATTAAAAAGAGTGATATTTCCAGAGAATTTCGATGCATCAGAACGATTTCATATAAGCAATGATCAGCGCGAATATCTTCTAAAAGCGATGCACACTGTGCCTCAAAAACTGGGTTACGATGCAACCACCTATTACGATGGCTACTGTAAGTTCTTTATTTATGGTGATACTAAAGATACTATACCAGAGCATATAGAAATTTATAATAAAGTAGGATTTGCTTACGGTACGCTAACCGATTGCGCATATATAAAAGACACAGAAAAGAATATAGACTTTCTTTTAACAGCAACTATTTTGGTCAACAAAGATGGTATCTTTAATGACGACGCCTATGAATATGATGAAATCGGAATTCCGTTTTTAGCGCAGTTAGGACGAGAGATTTATGCTCAAGAAGTAAACAGAAAACAATAATAGAACAGTAAGTTGACTATGCAAGACGACACTAATAAAACAAGAATTAACAAATACCTAAGCGAAGCTGGTTATTGCTCACGTAGAGCTGCAGACAAACTTATTGATCAGGGTAGAGTTACCATTAATGGAGAGGTACCAGAAATGGGTACAAAAATTTCTACTGGTGATGTTGTTAAAGTTGACGGCGAGCTAATAAAAGAACCAAAAGGAAAATCGACCTATTTGGCATTCAACAAACCTGTAGGTATTGTTTGTACGACAGATACCGGTGTTGAAAAAGATAACATTATAGATTATATTAATTACCCAAAACGTATTTTCCCTATTGGTAGATTAGATAAACCTAGTGAGGGACTCATATTCTTAACCGATGATGGTGATATTGTAAATAAAATTTTGCGTGCCCGTAATAACCACGAAAAAGAATATTTGGTAACTGTAGACAAACCTATTACTATAGATTTTTTAAATCGGATGCGAAGAGGCATTCCTATTCTAGACCAAGTAACAAGAGAATGTGAAGTCTTTGAAGTAAGCACATATCAATTCAGAATAATTCTTACCCAAGGTCTTAACCGTCAAATTCGTAGAATGTGCGAGTATTTAGACTATAGGGTAAAGAAATTGAAACGAATTAGGATTATGAATGTTCAACTAGATATACCTGTCGGAAAATGGCGTGATCTTACCGAAGAAGAATTAAAAGAGATAAATAGATTAGTTAGTGCGTCATCAAAAACATTTGATAGCAAGAAATAATCATTACATACTAGCTATTTTTTCTAAAGGTCAGCACAGTTAATTTAAGAAAAAATAAGGCCTTAATTGACTAAAAATCATTATCTTAAAACAAAAAGTTACGCTATGTCAAGAAAAAACTTTAACGCTATTAAACCTCTAAGTTTAAAGTATGTATTGGTTCTGTTTTTTTTAACAGGATCTATGTTTACGACCATCAATGCACAAACGAACAACTTTACAGAGTATTCTGGTGAAGTTGTAGATGCAGAAAGTAAAAAACCTTTGGTTTTTGCAACCTTAACAATCAATAATACCAACGTTACTACCATTACGAACTCTGAAGGACAATTTTCCCTTAAAGTACCCAATGAGTACCTCAGCAACAACCTAACAATTAGCTTTTTAGGCTATAAGACCAAGCAAATAGCTATTACTCAATTAGAACTGGAGAAGAATAAAATAGTTATGGATGAGTTTGTCGTTGCACTAGCTGAAGCGCGTATCGATGCTCCAAACGATGCAGAAGCCTTAGTCAAAGAAACTCTGGACAAAAAAGGTGATAATTACCTAGATGAAAATACGGTAATGACTGCTTTTTACAGAGAAACGATTAAGAAAAGAAAAACCAATGTTAGTCTTTCTGAGGCAGTTGTAAATATATATAAAACTCCATATTCCTCTAATAAGACCGATGCTCTTGAGCTTTATAAAGCACGTAAAAGTACAGACTATTCTAAATTAGATACAGTTGCATTAAAATTACAAGGTGGTCCGTTCAACACCTTATTTGTTGATATGATAAAGTATCCAAATTATATATTCACCGAAGAGACATTGAAATATTACGATTTCTCGTTCGATACTTCGACCCGTGTAAATGATCAATTAATATATGTTATCGATTTTAAACAAAAGCCTGAAATTATTGACCCCTTATATAATGGTAAATTATATATAGATGCAAAGAACAAAATTTTAACCAGTGCCGTATATTCTTTAAACATTACCGATAAGAGATTGGCATCTCAAATGTTCGTGCGAAGAAAGCCGAAGAATGCCGAGGTTTGGCCAACAGAGGTTTCGTACCGAGTCGACTACCGCGAGAAAAATGGTAAATGGTACTATGGGTATAGCAATGTACTTTTAGAATTTAAAATTAATTGGGACAAGCGCTTGTTCAATTCTGTTTACAGCATGAGCTGTGAAATGGCGATTACCGACTGGGAAAAGAATATAGACAACAGTATACCCAAGTCTAAAGACAGAATGAAGTCCTCTATTATATTAAGTGACGAGGCGATCGGTTTTGCTGATCCAGATTTCTGGGGAGAATATAATATCATAGAACCTGAGAAATCAATTGAATCTGCGATTAAGAAAATACAGAGACAATTGCGAAAAGACAAATCTGGTAGTGGTACAGCGGCACGCTAAAAAAAAAAGATTTTAAGTAGTGTTTAGAAAAAATCCCTTTGCTATTCTGTTGAAAGAATAACAAAGGGAATTTATTACTTGTAATATATTGAACTTATTTTGGCATTACTACAGAATCTATAGCATGAATTACTCCGTTGCTAGCTGCTACGTCAGCCATTACAACAGTTGCCATATTTCCCTTTTCATCTTTTAACATCACTTTATCTCCATTTAATGATAAAGTAATTGTACCACCTTGTACTGTCTTTACAGCAAAAGAACCGCTGTTATCTGTTATAGCTTTAATAACATCAGAAGCCATAAACTTACCAGATACTACATGATACGTTAACAAACCACTTAGGGCATCTTTACTGCTTGGCTCTAACAAAGATTCAACTGTACCAGCTGGTAAGGCTTCGAATGCACTATTTACAGGAGCAAAAACGGTAAACGGTCCTTCACTACTTAATGTTTCGACCAAATCGGCAGCTGTAACAGCCGCAACTAAAGTGGTAAAATTGTCATTTGATACCGCAACATCTACAATAGTTTCTGACTGGGCATAAATGTTGGTTGCAAATAATGTAATTGCACTTAATAATGTAATTTTTAAAATTTTCATAGTTCTATATTTAGATTTCTGTAAAAGTATAACGGAACTACACGTAATAGTCTTAAATTTTGTTTAAAATTTTTGTAAAAAAATTAAACAATTTTTAAATAACTAATAATCAATCACTTAATAAGTAAAATTAAAGATACAAAACCTAAAACCAATATTATTACAAGGCAAATAGCACATTTTAAACAAAAAATCCACCTGTAAATAGTATTTCAAATTCTAATTACACTAGACTCAAAATAAAAATCCATCAAACTAACAAAGAGAGTTTAATGGATTTTGTAAATAAATTATTTATGCGAGATTAATTCGCCACTTCACTAATAAATTTTAAACGGTAGAGTCTTAATTCCTCTTCCTCATAATCACCATCAAATTCAGCCATAGCTTCTTCTAAATCGTCAGTATCGGCCTCTAAAAAGTATTCATGAATTTCTTCTTGCTGATCCTCGTCTAAAATCTCATCGATCCAATAATTGATGTTCAACTTGGTACCACTGTATACAATTTGTTCCATCTCTTTAATCAAATCCGGAATTTCTAATCCCTTTGATGAAGCAATATCAGATAATGGCAGTTTTCTGTCCACATTCTGTATGACATATAACTTCAACGCAGAATTGGCACCTGTACTCTTTACTACAAGGTCATCTGGTCTAATAATTTCATTCTCCTCAACATAGGTATTTATAAAAGCTAGAAAGGGTTTACCGTATTTCTTCGCTTTACCTTCACCTACACCATGAACATTTAATAACTCTTCATGCGAAATTGGGTATTTCAGCGCCATATCCTCTAAAGAAGGATCTTGAAATACTACAAACGGGGGCACACCTAATTTCTTCGCCTGTGCTTTTCGCAAATCCTTTAATTGCTTCAATAATTTTTCATCGGCAATACCACCAGATTTTGCGGCACCTACAATGGCGTTATCATTTTCTGCATTATACACATGATCTTTGGTCATCATAAAAGATGATGGCTTACTTAAAAACTCTTTACCATTCTCAGTTACGTGTAATACGCCATATTGCTCTATCTCTTTTCTAAGAAGTCCGGCAACCAAGGTTTGGCGAATCAACGCCATCCAATAGCTTTTATCTTTATCAGAACCAATGCCAAAAAATTCTTTTTCATTGGTTTTATGCGAAGAAATAATTGCGTTCATTTTACCACGCAATGTATTTACGATCTCCTTTGATTTAAATTTTTCACTTGTACCCGTTACAACTTTAAGCAGCCTTTCAACATTATCTTTAGCTTCTTCTTTCTCTTTAGGGTTTCTGGTATTATCATCCATTTCGGCACCATCGCCGTTAACATCATCAAACTCTTCACCGAAATAATGAAGCATGAATTTACGTCTAGACATCGATGTCTCAGCATATGCTACAACTTCTTGCAACAGTGCATTCCCAATTTCTTGTTCAGCGACCGGTTTACCCGACATAAATTTTTCTAACTTCTCAATATCTTTATAGGAGTAATACGCCAAACAATGCCCTTCGCCACCATCACGACCGGCTCTACCAGTTTCTTGATAGTAACTTTCTATACTTTTCGGAATATCGTGGTGAATAACAAAACGTACATCTGGCTTATCGATACCCATACCAAAAGCAATGGTAGCAACAACCACATCTACATCTTCCATTAAAAACATGTCCTGATGT
>JANQUX010000089.1 GCA_030730545.1 Maribacter sp.
TAAATTCGAACTACTAAGCATAATTTAGGCGAATGAATTTTTTAGCTCATATTTTCCTGTCTTTTAATGACAAAGATATTACCATAGGCAACTTTATAGCCGATAGCATTCGCTCCAATAAATTTGACCATCTTCCGATTAGGGTACAGAAAGGCATAAAACTTCATCGTCATATAGACACCTATACTGATAGCCATGCGATACCAAAAATTAGCAGCAAAAGACTTCATGCAAACTACAGTCATTACAGCCGAGTTATCGTTGATATTTACTATGACCACTTCTTAGCTAAAAATTGGTCTAAGTATTCTGATGTACCGTTGGATGTTTTTGTGGATGACTTCTATGACCTTTTAGAAGATAATTACGAAATATTACCTATCGGAGTCAAAAAAATGATGCCTTATATGATTGCCGATAATTGGATTTTTAACTATTCTAAAATGGATGGAATTGCACGCGTGCTCAACGGTATGAACCGTAGAACGAATAATAAATCTAAAATGAATTTTGCTATTATTGACCTTGAAGAACATTATGATGCTTTTGAAGCAGAGTTTACCGAGTTCTTCGAAGAACTAATTTCGTTCTCTAAACAAAAATTTGATTCACTCACTTTATAGACATGCAATGCTAAAGCCATTTTTAATACATGTTTTTTGTACGCTATATATTCTTTGCGCAAATATGTGCTGCCCAGATGATGACGAACTTAATTACGAAGAATATGACATAACAACATCTGATGCAATCTTTATTCAAGATGACAAAAAAGTGTTTGCGGTTGGTGACACCCTATGAGGTACGTCATAATACGAATAAAATAAATTAAATTACACGTAATTATAAGCCAATTGTATATTTCATTTTTTACATTTATTAAAAAAATTTAAATTAAATATATTAATATCAATATATTAATACAACCAACCTAAACCTTTAATTTAATCACTTATGAACCAAATTAAAATAACACTTTTGCTCGTCGCCTTCATAACTTTAGGCAGTTGTAAAGAGAATCCTGCGGTACCAACAGGTACGGTTACAGATAAAGCGATGGTAGTATCGGCACGTGAAGAAGCTTCAAAAATTGGTAGCGATATCATGCAAAAAGGCGGTAATGCTTTTGATGCTATGGTTGCTACAGAACTTGCTTTAGTTGTTGCTTACCCATTTGCCGGTAATATTGGCGGTGGAGGCTTTATGGTGTATAGAAAAGCAAATGGTGAAGTAGGCTCGCTAGATTATCGTGAAAAAGCGCCATTGTCTGCGCATAAAGATATGTACCTAGATTCTTTAGGTAACGTTATACCGGGCATGAGCACACTAGGTGCTACAGCCGTTGGAGTACCTGGCACTGTTGCCGGTATTATTGAGGTTCACAAAAAATTCGGTTCTCTGCCCCTAGAAGAAATTATGGCTCCCGTTATTGCTTTAGCCGAACGAGGTGTTATTGTAACTGCCAATCAAGAAAAAAGATTAGGTAGCCAACGTGATAAATTTATAGAGGTTAATGGAGATAGTACCAAATTCGCTACTGTTTATAAAATGAACGACACTATCAAGTATCCTGCTTTAGCAAATACCTTTAGAAGTATCGCAAAAAATGGTAGAGACGGATTCTATAAAGGGGAAGTTGCAAAAAAGCTTGCCGCATTCATTCAAGAGAAAGGTGGCTTTGTTACTGAAGAAGATTTAGAAAAATACCAAGCGGTATGGAGAGATCCTATAAGTTTTAATTATAAAGACCTGCATATTATTTCTATGAGTCCGCCTAGCAGTGGCGGTATTACCATCAATCAAATTTTCAAAATGATGGAAAAATATGATGTTGCAAAACTAGGACACAATTCTACAAAAATGGTACAATTG
>JANQUX010000090.1 GCA_030730545.1 Maribacter sp.
GTTGAATACATTTTCTAATGGCGTAATCCACCTTGTTGAAACTTTTGCTTTTGCGCTATTTTCCGTTTCATCGTAAATTTCTATACCCAATGAATCTAGTTTTGCATATGAACTTAAAATACCGTCGGTCACAGAAACCTCTAGCATATACTGGGCGATGTCTATATGCTGCTCTGGATCTATGTATGAATGTGCTCTAGAGAATTCTTTAAAATCTAAGGCGTCATAATAAGATTCTACGACATTGTTCGGTGATAATTGTGTTGCATTTTTTACGTAAAATATGTACATGCCATAACCCATACAAATCAATATTAACAATGCCCACCAATGTGAGAAGGTTAATAGCTTTGACGGGAATTTATTGTACGGGAGTTCTAATTTCATAAAAGAATGCACCGGTACTTTTTTAGACTTTAGTAGTCTTATCCAAATCATCTGAATATTTACGAAAATGGCTATCAGTACTGTCGATAGCGGAATGATACCCCACATTATTTTCATTATGGTAGGTACATCTTGCTTGGGCATTATTTGCGGTATGGGTGCCACATTCAGCTTCTCCCAAACCATAATTCCGTTTTCTAATTGCTGCAGTCGTTGCCATCCACAATAGTAGAGAATAGGGTCATAGAATTTATCGTTCGAGAAAATGTACTTTAAATTATATTTTTCGGGTACGGTCAAAAATTGCTGTAAGGATCCAATACCCTCAACACCCCTAAATTTGGAGTTCTCTATACGTTCTATCGCTCTGGTAGTCAATTCGGGCAATCGCCTTGCAGAGTGGTAATTACCATCAACGGTCATTGCGCCAGTTTGTGCAGAAAGCCAAGCCATTTGATCTCCGAAACCAAGTGGTAAATAGCGCCATGAATCATGCGAATCTGCCCCTAGAAAGTTGACAATAGGTAGCATCTTTATTTTTGCCGGCTGCGAGGGTCTAAAATAGCCCAAGGTCATGGTAAATAGTACCATAAATAACATTCCGCCGGCAATCAATCCGCCTAAAACTCTATGGTAAACTCCGCCGAATCTTTCTTGTATCAATGCTTTTAAATCTCCTTCGACCATCCGGTAGGCAAACTCTGCGAATATGGGGAGTGCCATAATGGTTGCCCATAACGTAAACCTATCCAATGTAAGAATATTGAAAGCCATTTCTCCCAACATCATTCGCGGAATAGGGGTAGTGCCACCGGTTCCTAAGATTGTTAATAGTGCAAATGATAATCCGAAGAACACATACCTTTTACTAAAATATCTGTAAAAGAAATAAGGCAGAATAAATAGAAATACTCCCCACGGAATTATGAAAAATACGAGTCCCGATGAAGTTATTTCCAAGAAATTATCTCTTGACCCATGAGGTATAGCTACCTGGGTAATCGGGTTTCTTTTAGAATTATACCAATACGGAAAAATACAGAATATCAGTAAAAATATTGCGGTACCACCAAACTTGGCTATGCGCCAAAAGTGCTGTAAAGTGGTGCCCCAAAATACTTTAAATGTAAGCGCTTTGTATGATTCTACTTTTTCTCTAGCGGCATCCATAACTGCCATACCCATTAAAGGAGCGATGAAGAATACCATACCAAAAAGCGGAGTAACATGATGCGAAGTAACCGTAACGGCAAGCATAGTCGCCGATGTAATAAAATATCGTGTTTTACCTGTTTTAATATACAGGTATATTTCGGTCATGGAATGTAGCAGTATCGATAATGCCGAGATACTGGGTAATTGCCCGAAGATATGAAGGGTCTCAACAAAAGTAGATGAGAAAACAGCCATAACGGCACCATAACCCGCTATTCGTCGGCTGCCGGTCATTAACAGGGTAAACCTATATGCGCCAGTAATAAAT
>JANQUX010000091.1 GCA_030730545.1 Maribacter sp.
CGCTACGTTCTCGCTTTTGAAAACTGAACAAATCTTCTCTACCCCATTCTCTTGGTGAGATAAATTGACCGGACGGTAATATTCTATTATAACTCAAAGAAACTAATCCTGCTTTACTTTTAAACGCGATTTTTAATCCTAATATATCCGACGAATTTTGATTAAAATAACGAAGAGAATCTAAACTGTTACCACCATCGCCCACCTTATATTGATGCAACCACTCCCCTTCTAACTTCAAAAATTCAGATATGTTATAAGAAGGTTTTATATATAGGGAATTTGAAATATTATCTACATATTGATTCCAAATATTCACTTTTAACTGCGCTGTAATTTCATAATCGATATTCGCCATTAAAATATAATCGGAAGCCGTGTTGTCTGCATATTGAGATGCACTGCCTAGGTTGTTTCTACCTACTGGGTATGTGCCTATACTTTCTCCTATTCCGTAAAATTTTCCAGTGGAACGTGGTGCTATTTAATTTAAATATCCCAATTGTAGTTTTACTTTTTGAGATTTAAAATTATACCAAAACCCCTGTACCAAAGTGGGTATCATTCTACCATCTTGCGGGTTTATCAACGGTGTATTTATTTTTATCCGCCCAAGCGTAAATGAATGCTGAGCTAGATGATATTTTGCATACAGTTCTCCTAATAAAAAAACAGCATCATTTTCTAAATCTAGCCTATCGAACAATCCTTCTTCATATTTACTAATTCTTCCGGTTGTAGCATCGGGTATGGTTAAATTTTGTAATCCTAAATTCGTAGCGTTATATAATGCTGCACCTACTTCTAAGTTTTCTAGTAGATTATACTGGTACTTTAATTTACCTCCTGTTGCCAAAGCATTAAAATCTTTTAATTCCCCTTTATTTGACGTCATCATATAATACGTACGCCATTGCCCAGAGAGGGTTCCTTTTCTCTTTAGTTCTATAGAATCTTGTGCCATAGAAAATATGGGCAAACAAAAAAAGAACAGATATATTAATCGCATGGGGTTACTTTGTTTTGGTAATTCCGTATTCTTTTTTGTAGAAGTCCATTATAGGTAGAAATGGTCCGTATTTATGCTGCTCTGCAGAAAAATCGTCTACCCACGGACCGTAAGGCGTAGAAACCGGTTTTAGTTTCTTATCAGGATAATCGTTTTCGGTATTTAATTTATGTGGTCTAGAGAAACTATTGATATATCCTGCCACGTGATATGCTTCTTCATCGGTCAGTTTCGGGTTATCCCAAGTTGCTTGTAAATACGGCATGTTACTTTTAATAAATTCCGCCGAAGTAATTACCCTATTCATACCTGCACCATCGTTAAAACTATCTGGACCCCAAAGTGGCGGATACGTGTAGCTTTTACCATCATTCGCATCAAGAACTCCTTCGCCATTTTCACCATGACAGATGATACATTCTTTTGTATAAACCTGACCTCCTTTTTCTAAATCGACCGCTACAGCAGGTATCTTTATTTTTGGATATCCTTTAAACTCTGCCTTTCTATTGTCGGGTACATCTTCGCTCAACCAATTCATATAGGCTACAATCGCTTTCATTTGGTCAGAATCTACCGGAAGCATTTTGCCGTTCATACTGCGCTCCATACATCCATTTATGCGATCTTCAATAGTACCTACTTTATTACCTCGGCCACCAAACTGAGGAAATCGCTCTATAATACCCACCCAAGAACCAGAGCCCGCCTGTGCTCCCTTTTGTAAATGACAATTAGTACATGCTAAATTATTGCCACTATATCTATCTTCGGAACGTGCAGCATTCGGACCCATATATTTTGAAGATTCAGCAATAAGATAGT
>JANQUX010000092.1 GCA_030730545.1 Maribacter sp.
ATTCATACTACTACCAAAAGCATCATCTGCACTTGGCAAGTTTTTGGTTGCAAACGGATTCTCTTCATTTGCATTCATTTTAGACTGGAATTCGAACGGAGAGTCAAAATCATCGAGATTATCGAACTTACCTTGGTTACCAATAAATTTCAATCTAATATTTTCTAGACCACCATTACGGTGTTTTGCTACAATAAATTCTGCTTGACCTTGAGTCGGAGTACGTTCTTCATCATCCCATTCCTCAATTTTATAATACTCAGGTCTATAAATGAACGATACAATATCGGCATCTTGCTCGATCGCTCCAGATTCCCTCAAATCCGAAAGAATTGGTCTTTTACTACCACCACGTGTTTCAACCGCACGCGAAAGCTGAGATAATGCAATTACAGGTACACTTAATTCTTTTGCTAGTGCTTTTAAGTTTCTAGAAATTGTGGAAATCTCCTGTTCCCTGTTCCCACCTTTTTGACTACCACCTGCCGTCATCAACTGCAAGTAATCGATCATGATCATTTTTATACCATGCTGCGAAGCTAGACGTCTTGCCTTTGCACGTAAATCGAAAATTGAAAGAGACGGTGTATCATCTATAAATAAAGGCGCCTTCTCTAAAGCTTTCACCTTTACGTTCAGTTGCTCCCACTCATGCTTTTCAAGCTTTCCGGTTCTTAATTTTTCTGAAGACAAACCTGTTTCAGAAGAAATCAATCTTGTAATTAACTGTACTGAAGACATCTCTAAAGAAAAGAACGCTACAGGTGTATTTGTATTTACGGCCATGTTTCTAGCCATAGATAATGTCAAAGCCGTTTTACCCATACCAGGACGTGCAGCAACAATAATTAAATCACTCGGCTGCCAACCAGAAGTAAGCTTGTCTAATTTATCAAATCCAGATGGGACACCACTCATACCCTCTTTACCGGCAATTTCTTCGATTCGCTTTTTTGCCTGGATAACCAAGTCTTGAGCTGTTTCTGCAGAACGTTTTAAGTTACCTTGGGTAACATCATAAAGTTTAGCCTCCGCAGCATCCAATAAATCGAATACATCGGTAGATTCATCATAAGCCTCTTCAATAATTTCACCTGAAATTTTTATTAAGCTACGTTGAATATATTTTTGAAGAATAATACGTGCATGAAACTCAATATGAGCAGAAGACGCTACTTTTTGGGTAAGTTTTATCAGATAAAAATCACCGCCGCTAACCTCTAATTTACCTACTTTTTTAAGTTGAGACGAAACGGTTAACAAATCGACCGGTTGCGACTCTTCGAAGAGTACAAATATGGCTTCATAAATAAATCTATGAGCATCTTTATAGAACACCTCGGGGTGTAAAATATCGATTACTTCATCGACACCTTTTTTATCTATCATCATAGCACCTAACACAACCTCTTCTAGATCAATGGCTTGCGGCGGAATTTTACCTCTTTCAAGGTTAATAATAGTAGATTTATCGATCTTACGAGCGACAAATGGTTTCGTGTTCTCCATAGTGCGAAAGTATGCAATTAACCTTTAGTTAACATGTTAAACATCGGTTGTGATGTTCACAGTTCACCAACAATTGATTGTTAATAAGTTACAATTTTGTGTTAATAACATAAAAAAACCGAGGAATAAAATCCTCGGTATATTTTAAAGAAGCCTAAAATGTAGATTAGCCGTTGAAAACACCCATTTGGGCATATTTATCCATACGCTGATTTACTAATTCTTTTGGTGATAACTTTTGTAAACCTTCAAAATGAGAAGCGATTTTATTTTTTACGATTTCGAAAGTTTTTTCTCTATTAGCATGAGCACCACCTACAGGTTCGCGAACGATTTCATCTATTAGTTTCAACTTTTTCATATCGGTAGCTGTTAATTTTAAAGCCTCGGCGGCTATTTCTTTATATTCCCAGCTTCTCCATAAAATTGAAGAACAAGATTCTGGCGAAATAACTGAATACCAAGTGTTCTCAAGCATTAGAACTTTGTCACCTACACCTATACCCAATGCACCACCAGATGCACCTTCACCGATAATTACAACGATTATAGGCACTTTCAAGCGGGTCATCTCAATAATGTTTCTTGCGATTGCTTCTCCTTGTCCGCGTTCTTCAGCTTCTATACCTGGGTAAGCACCCGGTGTATCTATTAAGCAAACAACAGGTACTTGGAATTTTTCTGCAGATTTCATTAAACGTAAAGCCTTTCTATACCCTTCTGGGTTGGCCATGCCAAAATTTCTATACTGGCGTGTTTTTGTATTGTATCCTTTTTGTTGACCGATGAACATATAACTCTGATCACCGATTTTACCTAAACCACCGATCATGGCCTTATCATCTTTTACGGTACGATCACCATGTAGTTCTAAGAAAGTATCACCACAAATAGCTTTAATATAATCTAATGTATAAGGTCTATTTGGATGTCTAGATAACTGTACGCGTTGCCAAGCAGTTAGATTTTTATAAATATCTTTTCTGGTCTCGGTAAGTTTCTTTTCAATTTGCTTACAAGTTTCTGATACATCGACATCACTTTCCTCGCCAATGATCATGCACTTGTCCAATTGCTCTTCCAGTTCTTTAATAGGAAGTTCAAAATCCAAATATTCCATATTTCTATAAAGTTTCTTTAGTTGCGGCTCAAAGATAAAACTTTAATACCTAAATCTTGGGTACCCTTTTTTTAATATTCGTTCTTTGTTTTAAAATACCGTTGGCAATGACCGTACTGAGTATAATTAGGGCTCCCACATAAAACATAGGTTTCATCTTTTCTTCGGAGCCAAAAATAAGCCAAGCCAAGAGAATACCATAAACAGGTTCTAGATTTGTAGTAAGCATAACTGTATATGGCGTTAGTACACGCATTATTTTCACCGATGCAATAAATGCATATGCAGTACAAATAAGTGCTAGTACAATTAGGTAAATCCAGTCCATTTGAGGTAGTGTAATCAAAGACAAATTAAAATCGCCTTTAATCAGTAATAATACAGATAAGAAAACCATGCCCACGCCTAACTCATAAAAAGAAATGACCGATGGTCTGTGGTTTTGTACCAACTTTCCATTGATCAATGAAAAAACAGCTGCTAAAAAAGCTGATATCAATGCGATTACCATACCATAAACATACTCAGTTTCTACTTTAAATATGAGATATAGCGCTGCAACGACCATTAAACCAAAAACAATCTCGTACGCAATAATTTTGCGCCTATACCAAAACGGTTCCATTAATGCCGTAAAAAAGGCGCCAGTAGACATCATAGCCAATGCTACCGATACCGTAGATACTTTTATGGCGAGAAAAAAGGTTACCCAATGTAATGCTACCACAATACCACCACCAACCAGCCAATAAAATGTTTTTCTAGAAACCTTTAAGCTGAATTTTGCAAAAAGAATATAAATCGCAATAAACAGTGTCGCCAACCCCATTCTGATCCATACCAACGGTAATGAATCTATAGTTATCAATTTGCCTAAAATAGCTGTAAAGCCCCATATAAAGACTATGAAATGTAAATGGAGAAGGTTATGAATTCTATCTTTTTGCATTTTGTAGTAGATAAAAGGCCAGACATCCAAAAACTACGTTTGGTATAATTACGGCGAGCAAAGGCGAAAAGCCCGATTGCTCGGCGAGTACACCGAATACTTTATCAAAAAATATAAATATAAATGCGATTAAAATACCGAAAGCCAAATTAGCTCCCATACCACCACGTCTCTTCACAGAAGAAACCGAAACAGCAATAATGGTCAAAATAAACGCAGTTAATGGCAATGCCCAACGCTTGTACTTTACCAATACATAGGTATTAATATTAGAAGCTCCCTTTCTTCTTTGATCTTTTATGAAAGTATCTAATTCAAAAAGGTTCTTTGTTTCGGCAACGTATGAAACGGGAGTTAAGTCGCCAATATCAAAAGCAAAAATGGTATCTAGCCGGCGTTTGCTTTCAATAATTGCGGTATCACCTAGTACCGTTCTTTTTTTATAAGATGTCAAGCGGTAACTAGAATCTTTCTCTACCCAACGAATATTGGCTGCAGAAATCTTAAAATCTAGCTCGTTGTTTTCATTAAACCTTTCAAAGGTAAAGTTATGACCTAACTGCCTGGCGGGATCAAAACTACTTACGTATATAAAATCTGTCTCGTTGAGCTGATTGAATATGTTATTGGTAACCCGATCCTGTTTTCCTTTTTTTAGGTATTTGTACTTAAATTCATTGAAGCCCACACTAGCGTTAGGTACAATAAACATGGTCATAAAGAACATTAAAATCGCAATCATAGAAGCCCCTATCACGTAGGGTCTTAGAAATCGACCATAAGAGACTCCAGAGCTTAAAATGGCAACAATTTCGGTATTGTTCGCCAACTTAGAGGTAAAGAATATGACGGAGAGAAATAGAAAAATAGGAAATAATAGATTACCGATATATATAGTGAAATTCACATAATACATTACAATCTCATTCAATGGTGCTTCGTTGTCGATCATTTTACCGATCTGCTCTGCCAAATTCACCATTATACCGATGGGAATGAATAGCAAAAGCATCAACGAAAAAGTCGCTAGATACCGTTTTAGAATGTATTTATCTATTATTGATAGCATTATAGCCTTTTATCCATTTGTTTTACCATAATATCTTTCCAAGCTCTAAAATCACCTGCAATAATATGCTTACGAGCTTCTCGCACGAGCCACATATAAAAGCCTAAGTTATGAATTGTTGCTATTTGTTTTCCTAAATATTCATTGGCGGCAAACAAATGTCTTAAATATGCTTTTGAATACTCTCGATCTACAAATGTAGTTCCCATTTCATCAATAGGTGAAAAATCATCTTCCCACTTCTTGTTCTTTATATTTATAGTGCCGTGTGCTGTAAATAACATACCGTTTCTTGCATTTCTGGTAGGCATCACACAATCGAACATATCTATACCCAAGGCAATGTTTTCAAGAATATTAATAGGTGTACCAACACCCATCAAGTATCGTGGCTTATCTTCAGGCAAAATTTCACATACTACCTCGGTCATACCATACATTTCTTCTGCCGGCTCACCAACTGAGAGTCCGCCAATGGCATTACCCTCTGCACCCGCATTCGCAATATATTCAGCAGATTGCCTTCTTAAATCTTTATAGGTAGACCCTTGAACTATCGGAAAAAACGTTTGTTCATAATCATACTCAAAAGGTGTTTTTGCTAGATGAGTAATACATCTATCTAACCACCTATGCGTCATATGCATTGATCGCTTGG
This sequence comes from Maribacter sp., assembly GCA_030730545.1. Classification (GTDB taxonomy): domain Bacteria; phylum Bacteroidota; class Bacteroidia; order Flavobacteriales; family Flavobacteriaceae; genus Maribacter. The sequence continues at coordinate 5,306 of JANQUX010000092.1, forward strand.
CATAATTATAATCGCAAGGGTAAGGTGTACATTCATCAAATGCCATGATAATATCTGCGCCAATTACACGCTGAATTTCCATAACGTTCTCTGGTGTAAATAAATGGGTAGACCCATCTATATGCGATTTAAATTTTACCCCTTCTTCTTTTATCTTTCTATTCGCCGATAAAGAATACACTTGGTACCCACCACTATCGGTAAGAATATTTCTATCCCAACCCATAAATTTATGGAGTCCGCCTGCTTTCTTTAAAATTTCTGTTTTCGGTCGAAGAAATAAATGATAGGTATTACCAAGAATAATATCTGGGTTGACCTCTTCTCTCAACTCTTTTTGATGTACTCCTTTAACAGAGGCTACCGTACCCACCGGCATAAAAATTGGGGTTTCAATAGTACCGTGGTCAGTAACAATAGTACCTGCCCTAGCCTTTGATTGTAAATCGGTATTGTGTAGTGTAAACTTCAAACTTTTTAATTCTAGCTGCAAATATAATGAACTGTGTGTGGGAAAAACTTAATAAAAAGCAAAGATGTTACTGAAATAGTGAAACGATGTAATTGAATATTGTGACTTTAAAAAACTTTAATTAATTCAAAAACATCAGTAAACAATAAAGGTATTTTACCTCCGTTCTGATGGTATAACGAGAAATAGAACATTTGGTACTGTATTTGCTAGATGAAACACACAAAACAACAATGAATATGAAAAAGACAATTTTAGTTGCCTTTATGGCACTCTCTGGGTTTTATGGGATGGCACAGAGTGATTCGGGATTCGGAATTAAAGGGGGATTAAATTACAACGCTAACGGAGATTATCTTGAGTCGGCAGATAATGTAGTAAAAAATCCGGATAGAAATGTTGGTTATCATGTAGGTATCTTCGGAAAATTCGGAGTTTCTAAAGTCTATGTGAGACCAGAGTTGGTATACACCAAAACTAAATCGGATTATGACGGAGCTGATTTTGATATGAGCAAATTAGATGTACCTGTATTATTAGGTATTAACCTAATTGGTCCGTTACACGTTTTTGCCGGTCCTAGTTTTCAATATATTTTAGACACCGAATTTGATGGTGTTACTATTGATGATATAGAAAATGATTTTTCCGTTGGGATGAACATTGGCGCCGGAGTTAACCTTGGTAAATTAGGGATAGATTTACGTTACGAAAGAGGATTTAGCGATAACGAAGCTACTTTCGTCAATACGAACATTACAAATTTAGGTCCGAGTAGAATAGATACAAGACCAGACCAATTGATTTTAAGTTTGTCTTTGGCACTGTAAACGTAAACATTACAAATAAAAAAACCTCTTAAGGAAACTTAAGAGGTTTTTTTTATATTTTAAAATGATTTACTATAAGTCATTATCAAGATGATCGGGAATACCATCACCATCTGTATCTAAGAAACCTACAAAATTACCCTCAGCATCTAGCTCAATTTCGTCGATAGTTAAAATACCATCACCGTCATCATCTGAATCTGAATAATTCGCAGTATAAATACCAAAAGTAGCTTCTGCCTCTGCATTGGTATTATCATTATTCAAATTTCCATCATTATTTAAGTCTTCTAAAATGGAAGGGATACCATCTCCGTCAAAATCTGAATCTGGCTCATATGCAAACGCGTCTACCTTAAATATTAATGGAGAATATGTTGGTATAATAGTATTAGGCGTCCCGTCAAAATACGCTAAAGCAGCAGGCATAAAAATAGCTCCTATCCCATAACCTTCGTAACTAACAGTTCCGTCACCATTCTCAATTGGACCAGTACCAGTCTGAAAATTTTTCATACCATTACCGAAACCTTGTACCACAGTAGATAAATTAAATCGTATTGGTTGATTTGTTGAAGCATCGAAAAGTGTACCGTCTAACAACAAACCTTCATATCTAAGAATGGAAAAATCACCAATGGTAGGAGTACCATCTACGACACCTTGTCTTACTACAAGTGTATATAAAGTTTGGTCAATTATCTCATCGTCATCTGCTCTTCCTAAATCTTCAGAATCCACAGAAATAGTTTGCGTAATTAAATTCGGACTATCAAAAAGTGATTGTCTTGAACTGTTATCGCCAGCAATTGTATCGAATTTAATTTTAAAATCAAATCCTTCTGGTGGTGTTTCAAACTCATCATCATTATAGAAATGAGTCTGTAAAAACTCTATGATTTCTGCATCGTCCTCTATAGTTACCTCACTTAATAATCTTGGCTCTACAATTGTGCCAATAGTGTCATCATCGTTCCTACAAGAAATCAATGTGATTAAGAAAATTATTAGTAAATGGCTATTTTTCAATTTCATCAATAATTTATTTTGAAAGCGCAAGATACAATTTTCCCTTATTTTTGTTTGGAAGTTAACAAAGAAATGCAACCTATAATGCGCATAGATAAATTCTTGTGGAGTCTACGATATTTTAAAACCCGAAACATTGCTACCACCGCCTGTAAAAAAGGGCATGCAAAAATAAATGGTATCGCTGCTAAACCAGGTAGAGAAGTGTACCCAATGGATGAAATTGTGGTACGTAAAAACCAAATTGACTATAAATTTACGGTTCTTGACATACCGCCAAGTCGCGTTGGCGCTAAACTCGTAGACATTTATAGAAAAGATACTACACCTAAAGAAGCCTTTGAGCATAACGAACTTTTACAATACTCTAAAAATTATTATCGTAAAAAAGGTGTTGGTAGACCTACCAAAAAAGACCGAAGAGATATTGATGATTATTTAGATAGCGATATCAAAAACGACGAAGCAGGCACCACAGAGGTTGATAATAAAAGTAAAGAAGTTGAAGATTAGCCTAAACTTTTAAAAACATACCTATCTTTATTATTTTAAGAACAACACATGCAACATACCATACTTTCGCACCAACAGATTCAACATAAAATAGAACGTATAGCCTACCAAATCTATGAGGCAAATGTTTCTGAAGAAGAAATCATTATTGCAGGTATACAAGGCGGCGGACTCGATTTTGCAAAGAAAATAGTCGCTAAGCTCAAAAAAATTACTGACGCTAAAATTGTGCTGTGCAAATTGTCTATGGATAAGAAAGACCCTTTATCAAGCAGAGTAACAACATCATTGCCCGATGCAGATTTTATGAATAAATCGGTAGTTATCGTAGATGATGTATTAAACTCTGGCACTACTTTAATATATGGTGTGCATCATTTTCTAAAAACCCCATTAAAGCAACTTAAAACTGCTGTTTTGGTTAATAGAAATCATAAAAAATATCCGGTTAAAGCAGATTACAAAGGTATTTCATTATCTACCTCGTTACAAGAGCACGTAAATGTTCATTTTGAATCCAAAAACGATAGAGTCTATTTAGACTAGTTTGTTCACTATCATTTCAGCAATCTCGGTAGGGGTATTATTATTACTTTTCACTTTTTGATGTGCTTTATTATAGAAGTAGCTTCTTTCGAATAAATGTTTACCGATAAACTCGGTCAATTCATCTTCTTGTAAATGAGCGATCATAGGGCGATGGCTTTTTTCTTTGATTAAGCGATCAAAGAGTTCATTTATACCCACATTCAAATAGAAAGAATTAACGGTTTTCTCATTTATGAAGTCCATATTAGTGCCAAAACAAGGAGTACCACCACCTAAAGAGAGTACAAAATTGTTTTTATTTAAAAATATTTCATTGAGATATTCTATTTCTTTTTTTCTAAAATAGATTTCTCCTTTGGTCTCAAAAATGGAAGCAATAGACATCGCTTCACCTTCTTCAATATATTCATCTAAATCTAAAAAATTAATATTCAAATGGTTAGCTACAATTCTACCGACGGTAGATTTACCACTACCCATATACCCTAGCAATACTATTTTCATATTTTTCATTTGTACAAAATTGGACTAATTAATACGCTTTTCAAAAAAAAATAAATTTATCTTGAAAAGGGTTTGGAAAATAAAGTAATCGACTTATATTTGCACCCGCATTGAGGGAATTATTTTCCGAATTTGCTTTTGACCTGGTAGCTCAGTTGGTAGAGCATCTCCCTTTTAAGGAGAGGGTCCCGGGTTCGAGCCCCGGCCCGGTCACAAA
>JANQUX010000093.1 GCA_030730545.1 Maribacter sp.
GTGTTATAATATTGTATACTACCCGCGTCGTAAAAACGAACTGACCTTTAAAGGAGATTTTTGGGTTAATGATTCCACCTTTGCGGTAAAAAATATTAATCTTCAGGTTACCAAAAGTGCTAATATCAACTGGGTAAAAGATATCTACATTGAGCAAGATTTTGAGGTAGTAAACGACTCAGTTTTTCTTCTGAAGCGAGATTATATGTTGAGTGATTTCAGCTTTAATAAAAAAGAAGAATCAAAAGGTCTATATGGTAAACGAACAAGTGTTTATGATAACTACGAGTTCAACAAGGTGAAGCCAAGAGATGTCTATAAAAAAGACAGAAATCCTTTAGATGTTACCCAAATCATTAAAAGCGATGAATTTTGGGAACAGAACAGGTTAGAAAGTTTAAATAAAGACGAGCAGGGTATTTACAAATTGCTCGACACGCTTAAAACGGTGCCTAAGTTTAAAACATATTATAATTTCGTAAGTATTTTAGGATCAGGTTATGTTGAGGTAGATAAATGGAACTTAGATTTAGGATCTGTTTATGATTTCTTCGGATACAATACTGCAGAAGGCGCACGAGTTCGATTGGGCGCAAGAACCTATTATGGGCAAAATGACCTTTGGCGAATAGAAGGGTATACGGCATACGGCTTTAAAGATCATAAATTTAAACACGGGTTGGCAGGTAAAATGTTGGTTGATAAAAATAGCAGATTAATAATATCTGGCGGTAACCGCAGAGACATAGAGCAACTCGGTGTTAGTCTAACCGCAACGAATGACGTGTTAGGCCGCAGTATCGCATCATCTTCTTTATTGACTGTAGGGGCAAATAATCGGTTAACTAATATTAATTTAAGTGCGCTTAATTTTGAAGTTGAGCCATTAACCAATATAAAATTATCAGTGGGTGGTACATTTAGAACTTTGAGCTCTGCCTTGCCAGGCGATTTTAGTTTAGACTATGTAGATCCAGAATCTCCTACAGGTGTTTCATCAGAAATTCGACAATTCGATTTTAATGCATTGGTATTGTATACACCAGGTAAGAAAACCATAGGTTTTGGTGTTGAGCGTAGAGAGGTAAATGATACGTATAGTACTATATTATTAAATTACACCAAAGGAACAAAGGGAGTGTTAGATAGCGATTTTGATTATAGCAAGCTTCAGTTTTCATATAGTCAGCCTTGGCAATTGGGTGGTTTTGGTAGATTGATGAGTACAGTTGAGCTTGGTAAAACATTTGGCGAAGTGCCTTTAGGGTTATTAAGTGTAGTGCCCGGTAACCAAACCTTTTTCTCTAATTATGGTACATTCCCAAATTTAGATTTTTATGAATTTGTAACCGATACGTATGCGGCAGTTCATTTACAGCATAATTTTAATGGTCGATTTTTCTCTAGAATTCCGTTTTTAAGAAAATATAATTTAAGAGAAATAGTAGCTGTTCGCGGAGTTTGGGGAGATTTGTCTGATGAAAATATAGCCTTGAGTGCGCCAGCGACAGTGAATACGCCATTAAGAGCTCCATCAGATAAAATATATTACGAGTATTCTTTCGGTATTGGTAATATCTTTAAGGTATTTAGATTAGATTTTAATTTTAGAGGAAATTATTTAGAAAATCCTGATGCACGAAAGTTCGGTGTCACCGGTACGTTTGGATTTGTCTTTTAATTCGATTATTTTTTACAATTATAACAACTTAGTAACGTTTCATAAGTAACTATAAATTAAACAATTTTTAATATGGCAGCAGCAAAAGGCTTAACCTTTGATGTTTTAATAGAAATTCCGAAAGGAAGCAGAAACAAGTACGAATACGATT
>JANQUX010000094.1 GCA_030730545.1 Maribacter sp.
GTTATATAAGCTGAATTAGCCGGGGTTTGTTGACAATGTAGAGCTATTTAACAATAGAATTATTTTAAGTAGATTTTCAGCAAATTTCTCAGAATAGTCATGTATGTCAGTTAGACTCTCGACACTTTTTAAATCTTCGCATCTCTTGCTAAAATCTAAAGCACATTTCTCATTTTCAAATTCGATTATGGGCATTGCTTCTGTTAGTACTGTGTGCACTTTTAAGGCATTACCCTTGGTGTAATAGTCGAGCTGATACTGTTGCAGATGCAATGAGAGTTCATTACTGGTTTTAAATGCCATAATTTATTTTTATAAATTAAATGGGGGAGCATTTGTTAACTAACGCAAAATAAATGTAAGTATTTTACTACATATATTATTTTTTTTAGATGTTAATTACAATTATTATGCTATTGAGTTATTTTTCGATTTTATTGGTAGAATTTTAAATGCGATTTCCTCTTAATTTTGGAGGACATACTGTTCTTATATAGAAATAATGGAAAAATTAAATATATATATTGCGGATGACGATTTCGATGATCGTGATTTTTTTATGGAGGCGTTGAATGATATTCCTATAGAAACAGAAGTATCTCAATTTAATAATGGAGTCGATTTAATGGACAGATTATTCTCTGATAATATATTGCCACAAGTAATATTTTTAGATTTATATATGCCTATAATGGATGGTTTTGAATGCCTTATCGATATTAGAAACTTCAAGAAGTTCAATAACATTTACATTATCGCCTATTCTTCAATATATAGGGATAGGGAAGTAAATCAGCTAAAAGAAGATGGCGCTAATCAATTCTTAAAAAAATCATCTTCTTTAAAAGAGCTAAAACAATTGTTGTATAAATCGTTGAAAAAGGTACCGATAAAGAATAAAGACGTAATGTCAAAAGATGAGTTTGTAGTGCTCATCTAATAAAGGTATTCTTCGATTTTTGCAAAGCAATTGACTGATTATGAGATTTGATGGGGGAACTAAAGAATTATATTTTTAAGGTCTTTAAATCGCTATTAGAAATTATATTCTGTATTTTTAATTCACCAAAATAGCTATCAAAAAAACCGTTATGAAAACTTATATTCAAATTGCATTAGTCATTATGGTCATGGCTACAGGTATTACAGAGGTACATGGTCAAAAGAAATTAGACCAACAAGCTGTTACGGATTTACAAAAAACACCTAATTATGGTTTTATACTTACCTCAGAAAGGCATTTCAAAGGTGTGTTAAGTATGTATGACGTTCTTATCGAAAACGGAGTAGAAATAGAGGAATACGAAATTGTTGTAAAAGGCGAGGTAGTAACCTTATTGACCAAAGACTCTGAACTTGAAGCGTTTTTTCAAAAATATAAGGGTAAGATAAAAGTAAGTGTGTGCAGTGTTGCCATGGAAAAACTAGGCGTAGCAGAAGAAACCCTTTTTGATGGTCTCGATGTTACCCCGACCGCCTCGGTACGAATGTTGCAATTACAAGCAAATGGTTACAATACGTTGACCTACTAAAAAATAAATTCTAATCGATAGCTAGTTTCTAGATTTGTTATCGGTATATATGCTAAAGTATTAGCTCCTATTTTACCTATAGCTAAATAATTGAAAAGAAAAAGCCGCTAAAACAGAGTTTTAGCGGCTTTTTATATCATATTCGCTTCTATAAACAATTTCTATATTTGTCTAATTATAATGTTAGACCGAAGGTGTGTTTTTAATTCATAATTACCACTACGGTTGAGATTATTATATGGTATTCGTTTCTGCGAAAACCATACCTAAATCTTT
>JANQUX010000095.1 GCA_030730545.1 Maribacter sp.
AAAATTAAACAAAAGTAAAGGTGTTGCGACACTTGCCCCAAAGAAAAAGAATCCTTGGATGCTCTTTTTGTCTGTTGCCGCTTCTATTGCTATTCTAGTATCTGTTGGAATATTTCAACTTAATACGGCAAGTAGCATTGAAGATCAGGTTGCCGAAATTTCACCTGAAGCCTCTAAGACTCAATTTTATTTTGCGAACTTAATCGAACAGCAGATCAATGAACTAAATTCTGAAAAATCGCCAGAAACAGAAAAAATAATTAAAGACACCATGACCCAATTGAAAAGGCTTCAATTGAATTATACCAAAATGGAACAGGATCTTTTAAATGGTGGTAATAGCAAACTTATATTAAGTGCTATGATTACTAATTTCCAAACCAGAATAGATCTTTTAAATGAGGTTATGATAAAAATTGAAAATATTAAATCAATTAAAAAATCGAATGATGAAAACTATACTATATAAATATACCTGGCTATTATTATTGGCGTTCACCACCGTCGCCACAGCTAACGACACTGATTTTGATGGTAAGCATACCAAAGAAAAAACCGTTAAAAAAGAGTTTAATGTTAATGCTAATGCACTGCTGAAAATCAACAACTCTTACGGTAATTTAAATATTACTTCTTGGAACGAGAATAGGGTCGTTATCGAAGTTCATATTAAAACCAATGGTAATAACGAAGAAAAGGTTCAGAAAAAACTAGATGAAATTTCTATTGATTTTGAAGCCAGTAGCGAGCGCGTTTCTGCAGAAACCATTTTCAACAAAAGTAGTAATGGCTGGGGATGGAGTTGGGGAAACAATAACAATGTTAACATGCAGATCAACTACACAATTAAAGTTCCTGTAAAAAACAATGTTGACCTAAGTAATGATTACGGTAATATTAGCCTAGATAGAATTGATGGCCATGCCAGAATTAATTGTGACTACGGAAGGTTAGATTTAGGAGAGCTTAGAGGTCGTAATAATCGTTTAAATTTCGACTACACCTCAAAGTCTACGATCGGGTATATCAATAGTGGAGAAATAAGAGCCGACTACTCAGGTTTTACGATAGAAAAAGCAGGAAATCTTGCTATTAATGCAGATTACACCAGCGCAAGTATTGGCACTATGGATGATCTTGAATATACTAGTGACTATGGCAATATGGATATCGACGAGCTAAAAAGCATTAACGGTAATGGCGATTATATTACTGTAAAATTAGGCACTGTACATGGTGATGTTTCTATAGTAGCAGATTATGGTTCTATTCGTATAGACGAGCTTGCAGCTGATGCCGGTAATGTAAATATTAGAACTGATTATACCGGAATCAAAATAGGATACCATAGCGATTATCATTTCGATTTCGATATTTCGACTAGTTATTCGGGAGTTAGCGGAAAAGATGATTTTACTATTAACATCAGTACAGAAAAATCTTCTGACAAGCATTACGAGGGTTTTTATGGCTCTAAAGGAAGTGGAAATAAAATGACCCTGTCAAGTGACTATGGCGGTATCAGTTTTACCAAAAAATAATCAATCAATCAATTAAATATGAAAATCATGAAAAAATTAAGTGTTTTAGTTTGTGCAGGTCTTTTATCTCTTTCTTGTTCAGCACAATGGGGAAAGACCATAAAAGGAAATGGAAATAATATTACCATTGAAAGAAGTACGGGAGATTATGACGGAGTAGCAGTTTCTGGCTGGTTCGATGTTGACCTGGTTGCAGGCACCGAAGGTGAAATTACCTTGGAAGGTGAAGAAAACCTCTTAGAATATATCATTACCGAAGTAAAAGATGGCAAACTGGTCATTAAAACTGAAAAAGGTGTCAATCTAAAATCTAGCAATTGGAAATCTGGAATTCGTATTATCGTGCCAGTAGAATCTATTAGTTCTGTTGCCATGTCTGGATCTGGAGATATTGTTGGTAAAACAAAAATCAAATCAGATAAATTCAGTACTGCAATGTCAGGCTCTGGCGATATTACATTAGATATTGATACAAGCTCTTTATCTGCAACAATGTCCGGTTCTGGTGATATCGTTTTAAGCGGTAGCACTACAGATTTTGAAGCAACTATTTCTGGTAGTGGAGATATCGAAGCCTATGACCTAGATGCAGAAAATGTAGAAGCAACTGTATCTGGATCTGCAGATATTCAAGTAACTGCAAAGAAATCTATTAAGGCACGTGTTTCTGGTTCTGGAGATATTTCTTATAGAGGTAACCCCGAGAAAGTAGACACCAAAACCTCAGGATCCGGAGACATTTCTAAAGGCTAACATATAAAATCAAAATAGCGAACAATCAATTCAACGAAGCCTCTTTTATAGGGGCTTTTTTGATTCTTTTACTCTAGTCAACAAGAACATTCCAACTAAAAAGAAAACACCTAGAAATATAATCGAGCTTCTCATGCTACCCGTTTTTTGCGCTATTACGCCATAAAGGAAAGTACCAATGATGATACCTATTTTTTCGGCTACATCATAAAAACTAAAAAAAGATGTCGTATCGGTAGTCTCCGGTAAAAATTTTGAATAGGTGGATCTCGACAATGCTTGTATACCCCCCATTACTAAACCTACACAACCTGCAGCAATATAAAAGTCGGTCGGCGTAATTACAAAATAGGCATATATACAAATAGCAACCCACAGTGCATTCACGACAATAAGTGTTTTAATATTTCCAAATTTTTCTGATGCTCTAGCGGTAACCGTCGCTCCTAAAATTGCCACAATCTGTATGACTAAAATACTGACGATCAAACCCGTTGTTCGCTCTGAATCTGTACCCCAAGCTATTTCTTCTTCTCCGAAATATGTAGCGATAAGCATTACAGTCTGCACGGCCATACTATACACAAAAAAAGCACCTAGATATCTTTTTAGTTTTACCTGTTCCCCTAGTTGATGCCATACCTGTTGAAGCTCTTTAAATCCGTTTAAAACTATATTGGTTCTTTTCCCTTCTTTCTTATAGCCTTTCGGCAGATAATAAAAGCTGTATTGTGCAAAAAGTACCCACCAAATACCTACGGTTACAAATGAATATTTCATAGCCTTTATTTCAGCGGCGCCTGCTTCATCGGTAGTTATACCAAAGAAGTCTGGTTTCATGACCATTGCTAAATTAAAAATTAATAGAATTACACTACCAACATATCCTAATGTAAAACCTTTGGCGCTAATAGCATCTTGCTGCCTTGGAAAAGCTACATCTGGCAGGTATGAATTATTGATGGCAAAGCTTACCCAAAAGCCTACTAATCCGAAGAAATAACAAGCTAAACCTATATAAATATTCTCTAAAGAAAACCAGTACAATCCAATACATGAGAGTCCGCCTAAATAACAGAAAAACTTCATGAACATTTTTTTATTTCCGAGATAATCGGCAACACCCGATACTAAAGGAGTAACGATTGCTATAAAAACAAACGCTAAAGAAGTTGTGTAACTTATTAAAGGAGCTCTTGCAATTTCACCTCCAAAAATGGTTACTTTTTCAATACCGGCAACTCTAAAAAGTGCCCCATAAAATATTGGAAAAACAGCGGAAGAAATAACCAAACTATACACTGAATTTGCCCAGTCATAAAAAGCCCATGCGTTCAATAATTTTTTACTTCCTTTTGCAACTAGTGTCTTCCCCATATAAAAAAATAAAAGCCGTTCATTTCTGAACGGCTTCAATATACAATAATCTTAAAGGTTTTAGTTAAATTTAGTTACTCCAAATTTAGCTGCTTCTGCCGCGGCATCTGGTGCCCAAGCTGTTAAATTATTTATTCTAGTATCATTAGAAGGGTGTGTACTCATGAATTCTGGCGGTGCCTCTCCTCCACTGTTTGCCTTCATACGCTTCCATAACTCGGCAGCCTCGTAAGGGTCGTAACCTGCAATAGCCATAATCTGTAAACCTATTCTATCGGCTTCAGTTTCATGACCTCTACTAAATGGCAACATACCTAAATATTGTGTACCTACACCATAAGCCTGATTGAACAAGCCTAAAGTTTGCTGATTTTTAATAGCAACATTACCCGCAACAGCACCAACTTGTTGTAAGGTACCTGCACTCATACGCTGTGCACCATGATCAGCAAGAGCATGTGCTACTTCATGACCCATTACTACCGCAACACCTGTCTCTGATTGAGTAATTGGTAAAATACCTGTATAAAATACAATCTTACCACCTGGCATACACCATGCATTTACGGTTTCATCGTTTACCAAATTATATTCCCATTTATAATCTTTTAAATAACCTGGGTATCCGTTTGCTGTTAACCAACGTTCTGCTGCAGAAGAGATACGCTGACCAACCCTTGTAATCATTTGAGCATCTGCAGTACCGGTCACTACCTTATTTTCTGTCAAGAACTGATCATATTGCGCAAATGCGGATGGGAATACCTGACTGTTCGGATAAAAATTCAACGTTTTCTGACCCGTAAACGGGTTCACCTTACAAGCTGAAACGCCTATAAATACAAATACAATTAATACAAATTTTTTCATTTTAATAATTTTAGTTAATGGTCGAAAGCTACAAAGTTATTGTTTTCCTGATAAATGCAATAAGGTAAAGTTTTTGTCTATTCGCAAATCATTTTTCTCGTTTATCGAAATGCTATCTAAATCTATACTTTCATTATCTATCATTACGGAATCAATTTCAAAAGGAAGACCATGAAAATTCAGTTTTATCATCTTATACTCCGTTTCAAACGTGCCATCTTTAAATAATTGAATGGTCAATGAATTTTCTTTACCTGTTAATTTATAATTACTTAAAGAATATCTTCCTTTTTTATAATCATACCCATCGTCTGAATCTTCATATACTTCAGATGATTCTATACCCTCTTTGTAATACACTTCTAAAACCAATTCTTCTATTTTCTTTTCTCCTACATATTGTTGAATAGGATACTTCGGAATTATAGCACCGGCTTTCACAAAAATCGGAAGCATATCTATCTCTGCAGCTACCCATTTTTCTTTACCTCCAGTTACATGTTCGTTAGTCCAAAAATCGTACCACTCTCCACGAGGTATGTACATTCTGCGTCCTTGTGCATTGGGTTCTTGTATAGGACAAACCAATATTTTATCTCCAAAAATAAACTCGTCGGTTCTAAAATGTGTCTGGTTATCATCTTGATCAAAATACACTAAAGACTGCACCATAGGTATATTCTCTTTGGTATATTTGTAGAACATTGTGTACAAATACGGTAACAGTTGATAGCGAAGATTTACAAACTTTCTAACGATATCTGTTATCTCAGTGCCAAATGACCATGGTTCTTGATCGCCGTGATCACCACTTGAATGTACTCTACAAAATGGGTGAAAAACACCTAATTGTACCCATCTGGCAAATAATTCGCCATCTGGCTGTTCGGCAAATCCGCCGATATCTGAACCAACAAATGAATAGCCACTTAAACACATGCGTTGTACCTGCACGTTGGCTATCCATAAATGCTCCCATGTAGCAACATTATCGCCTGTCCATGTAGAAGCATATCGTTGTGTACCTGCAAATGCGGCTCTTGTTATTACAAAAGGTCGCTTAGGGTATACATATTTCTTAACACCTTCATAGGTCGCTCTTACCATTTGCATACCGTAGACATTATGTGCTTTTCTGTGTGTACATGGATTTCCATCATAATCATGTCTGGTATCCAATGGAGCTGTTTTTGTTGGAACCTCCATTACCGCTGGCTCGTTCATATCGTTCCAAACGGCATGTACGCCCAATTCTGACATAAATTCTTTATACAGCTCTGCCCACCATTCTCGCACTGCAGGATTTGTAAAATCTGGAAAATTACATTCCCCAGGCCATACCTTACCATGCATCAAAGGACCATCTCCTCTTTTACAGAAATAATCGTTTTCTAATGCTTCATTATATATCCAATAATCACGATCCACTTTTATACCCGGATCGATCATAACCACCGTCTTAAAGCCATCTGCCTCAAGTTCTTGTATCATTCTCTTAGGATCAGGAAAGTGGTTTTTATCCCAAGTAAAACACCTAAAACCATCCATGTAATCTATATCTAGATAGATGGCATCGCAAGGTATTTTTAATCGTCTAAATTCGCTGGCTATATCTTTTACATTACTTTCTGGGTAGTAGCTCCATTTCGATTGGTGAAAACCTAATGCCCACATTGGCGGCAATTTGGGCGTACCGGTGAGACTTGAATATGAGCTGACCACTTTAGACATATCTGGACCGAAAATGAAGTAATAATTCATTTCACCACCATCTGCCCAAAAACTGGTTATATTTCTTCTTTCTTGAGAAAAGTCGAATCCTGTTCGAAAACTATTGTCAAAGTAAATACCGTAAGCTTTGCCTTTATTTAATCCAACGTAAAACGGAATTGCCTTATAAAGTGGATCTTGTTCTTTGGCAAAGGCAAATTGATCCGTTACCCAATTCTCTACTCTTTTACCTTTAAGGTTACTATGCATGGCTTTATCGCCCATGCCATAAAAACTCTCTCCCGATTGGGTGATTTTACTCAATTTTACGGTGTTACCACCATATTCGTAATTCTCTTCCCAATGAAAACCTAATTCGTCTTCACTGATAATATTACCTTCTAAATCAGAAATTTGGGTACGTAACGTCTTCTTATCGACAAGTATACTTAAACGAGCTGTAGCTATTATATACTCTGTATCGTTTTCTACAACTTCTAACTTACTATACCCCATTGTTGCATCTGGGTCGATGGCATACGAAAAATCTGGTTCAAAATTATAATTGGTTGCGTACCTAAAACGAATAATACTACCTCTTAAAATTGTTATTTGTAAAACAACACCATTTTCAGTTGTGAAGTATAATTTATCTGAGTCTTGTGAAAATTCAACGATATGGTTTGGGTATAAATTGCCTTTATACTCAAGCTCTGTATTTGTAATCATGAACTTATAAATTAAAATATATCAAATTAATAGTACTTCCGAAAAACATTAAAGTCGCCTAAATATGATAAAACAGCTTTAAGTTATTTCAGTATTACAATACCTAACGGCGGAATTGTAATTTCAATCGATTTGTTATGACCGTGAGCTGGTTTGGTAGAAGACTTTATTTTATTGTTTAAATTTCCGCCACCACCATATTTGGCATCGTCACTATTTAAAACTTCTGTTAATTTTCCTTTTTTAGGATTACCGATTCTGTAATTCTCTCTCGGTACAGGGGTGAAATTACACGCTATAATTAAATCATTTTCCTCATCATGTCCTTTTCGTACATACGTTAAGACCGAGTTTTCGTGATCACCATAATCTATCCATTGAAAACCTGCTTCACTAAATTGCTTTTCATATAAGGCGGGTGCGTTTTTGTATAGATGATTTAAATCTTTTACAAAATCTTGAATACCCTTATGACCATCATATTTTAATAAATGCCAGTCTAAACTTTGTTCAAAATTCCATTCTTCCGTTTGCCCAAATTCGCAACCCATAAACATTAATTTGGTGCCTGGGTGGGTAAACATGTAGCCGAACAACAACCTTAAATTAGCAAATCGCTGCCATTCATCGCCAGGCATTCTATACACCAACGACTTCTTGCCATACACTACCTCATCATGAGAAAAAGGCAACATAAAATGCTCTGTAAAAGCATAGGTCATACTAAAGGTTAGATCATTCTGGTGATGTTTTCTATATATCGGTTCTTTTTGAAAAAATTGTAATGTATCATGCATCCAACCCATCATCCATTTCATACCAAAACCTAAGCCACCATGCTCAACTGGTTTAGATACTCCTGAAAACGCCGTAGATTCTTCGGCAATAGTCTGTACACCTTCAAAACTAGAATAGACCGCTTCATTCAATTCGCGAATAAAAGATATGGCTTCTAAATTTTCGTTGTTACCGTACATATTTGGTTCCCACTCACCATCTTCTCTAGAATAATCTAAGTATAGCATAGATGCAACAGCATCTACTCGAAGACCATCTACATGAAATTGATCTAACCAGAATATGGCATTACTTATAAGAAATGCTCTAACTTCATTTCTACCATAATTAAAGATTAAACTCTTCCAATCGGTATGGTACCCTTTTCTTCTATCTGGATGTTCATATAAATTAGAACCATCAAAGAAACCTAGACCATGAGCATCTTCTGGAAAATGAGATGGTACCCAGTCTAAAATTACGCCTATATCGTTTTGATGAAAAGTATCTACTAAAAGTTTGAATTCTTCAGGAGAACCAAATCTTGAAGTTGGTGCAAAATAACCTGTTAATTGATAGCCCCAAGAAGGATCATAAGGGTATTCCATTATCGGCATAAACTCTACATGGGTATACCCCATATCTTTAACATAGTTTACAAGATCTACCGCAAACTCATGGTAAGTCAAAAATTTATTCTCCGCATTTTTCTTCCATGACCCTAAATGCACTTCATAAACGGAGTATGGTTTGTCTAATCCGTTTTTATCTTTTCGATAGCCCATCCAAGCATCATCTTTCCAATCATGCTCTGCAGTCCAAATTATTGACGCTGTATTTGGTGGGTGCTCGCAGTACCGTGCGAAAGGATCTGCTTTCTCTGTCCAAATATCATTATTGACAGATTGTATCTTATATTTATAGACTTCGCCTTTACCAATATTGGGAATAAAACCCTCCCAAATACCGCTCGAATCCCATCTAACATTCAACTTATGGTCGTCTGAATCCCAAGAATTAAAATTACCTACGACCGATACAGATTTTGCAGATGGTGCCCAAACGGCAAAGTACGTACCTGCTACACCATCAACTTCAACCAAATGAGAACCCAACTTTTCATACAGGCGATAATGCTTACCACCTTTAAAAAGATCAATATCAAAATCGGTAAATAATGTGTGTACTTTTACGTTTGGCATATAATTGGTTTATTTTGGTAAAGCTAATCATCTTTTAAAGACGTTCGACTCTAATAATTTATAGTTAAGAATACAGCAGTTAATATCCGATTTATATATTTAAATACCAAAAATGGAACGCTTTTTGAAAGAACTATTCAAAATTTAAACGTAAACCGAATAATTATAACATTATGAAAAAACTGAATTTATTTTTAGGCGCACTTGTAACTCTATTATTTATTTCTTGTGAAGGACCACAGGGACCTCCTGGATTTGATGGATTTGATGGCGAAAGAGGACCTGCCGGACAAGATGGCGTAGATG
>JANQUX010000096.1 GCA_030730545.1 Maribacter sp.
AAGTGGAAAGACATTAGTACTAAACTAGCTCGTGTTCAGGTTTCAAATGATGAGGCTATGAAGCTATCTGAAGAAGGTAAAGCTGTGGTTTGGATTGATGGTGGTATGCACTCTACCGAGTTGGCTCATGGTCAAATGACCTCTGAATTGGCGTATACCTTGACCACTTCTGAAACTACAGAAATGAAAAAAATTAGGGAGAATGTCATTACGATATTGATGCCTGTAATGAATCCTGATGGGTTGGACATTGTTGTAGATTGGTACAAGAAGAACTTGGGTACCGCCTATGAAACATCAAGACCACCAATTTTATATCATTATTATATGGGTCATGATAATAATAGGGATTGGTTTATGAACACCATGCCAGAGACGTATAATGTGACTAAGATTTTATACAACGAGTGGTATCCGCAGATTGTGTATAACCACCATCAATCTTCTCCATCTTGGACAAAAATATCCTTACCACCATATGCAGATCCAGTAAACCCAAGAATTCACCCAGCTATTACTGCAGGTGTAAGTGAATTAGGCTCTGCAATGACCAAAAGATTTTCTTTGGAGAATATGCCTGGTGCAATTGCCGATAATTTCTATACAATGTTCTGGAACGGTGGTGGGCGTACTGTGCCTTACTACCATAATATGATCGGAATTTTAACGGAAACGGGACATACATCGCCAACACCAAGATTCTATGATCCAGAGAAATTACCTAAAACCGTTGCTGGCGGTACACCGACCGATGGTACAGATATCATGTATCCAGACCCATGGAAAGGTGGTGAGTCTCATTTTCGTGATGCTGTAGATTATATGTTGACCGCTACATGGGCAACATTAGATTTAGCAGCAGATCGTAAGAGCAACTACCTGTATAATATTTACAAAATGGGAGCTTCAGCGATTGAAAAGTCAAAAGAAGAAGGTCCGTTTGCTTATGTAATCGGGAAGGATCAATGGGATGCTTTTGAGTCTGTAAACTTGGTGAATGTGTTATTAAAGGGAGGAATTGAAATAGAAAAAGCAACCAAAAACTTTGAGGTCAACGGAAAGAAATATGAAAAAGGCGCTTATGTAATCTATACGGCACAAGCGTTTAGACCGTACTTGATGGATTTGTTAGAGAAGCAAAATTACCCAACACGTTTTCAATACCCAGGCGGCCCACCAGATACTCCTTATGACTTAGCGGGTTGGACATTACCTATGCAAATGGGAATCACTGTAGATAAAATTGCTGAGCCTTTTGAAGTAGAAACAGAGAAGGTTTCAGGCGAAGCATCATATTATGAGGGTGATGTAAAAGGGAATGCTTCCTTCGGATATTTGTTAAGTGCTAACAGTAATGCATCGGTTATAGTAACCAACAAAGTATTAAAAGCAGGTGGTACGGCATATAAAACAAAAGCAGCTTTCAAATCAGGAAAAACAACATATCCTGCAGGTGCTTATATTGTTTCTGGCGGTAGTGCTTCTGTTGAAGATTTAGCTTCTGAATATGGTTTAGAAGTAATAGGATTATCCGCAGAACCAAAAGTAGCACTAACGAAAGTACATGCGCCAAAAGTAGGATTGTATAAGTCGTGGGTTTCTAATATGGATGAAGGATGGACTCGTTTTATAATGGACGAATATTCTTTCGAGACTGATACCCTTCATGATACCGATATTCAAACAAAAGATTTGTCGCAGTATGATGTATTGATACGACCGTCGCAACGACCAAAATCAATTTTACACGGTAATTCGCCTTTGAAAATGCCAGAGAAATTTACTGGTGGTATCGGTTTAGAAG
>JANQUX010000097.1 GCA_030730545.1 Maribacter sp.
GCCCTTAATAGTAAAACTATAAGTACCATTTTCAACTTTTAATCTTTCTACATCACCTTTAGACCCACCAGCGAGCAAAAAAAATGGTACAATACCGAAAAAAAACATTTTCAATGATTTGCCCATAACCTGAAATATCTTAAACATAGATGTAAGAATTAGTTATAGTCATGGTCTGTCAATATTTTGATTCTGAACCTCTATCGCCACGGTCATATGTTCACTTAAACCGTCTTCATCTTGCATAAACTGCGAAGCGACCAATAAGACCACTATAAATAATGCTAACATTATACCGCACTTTTTCATGTTAATTTCATTTATAACATACTGAAGTTCTTTGCTAAAGATAATTTTAAGTTGAAAAAGCATAGGTCTATATTGTATAACCTGTATCCTTTTATGTATAATCGGAAAACGAAATTCTCACGAAATTTAAGGAGATTCATTTTTGTAATCTTTTTCCTTCTAAAAGTGATGATTTAAAAAGCTCGCATACCTTTAACTCTTTATATACCGATTACACTAAAATTACATCCATTGATACAAAATAGTAGTGGAAAGCCCCACATACCCGTAAATTTTCATAACTTTCTAACTTGATACCCGATCTTTTATGTTACAAGCTGTTATCGTCGATGATGAAATTAAAGCACTACAAAGCTTAACCTGGGAGCTTACAAATTTCAGCGATGAAATAAATGTAATAGCATCGTTTACCAACCCAAACGAAGCACTTTCATACTTAGAAAAAAATACTCCAGATTGTCTTTTTTTAGATATCGAAATGCCGACTATGGATGGTTTTCAATTCATTAGAAAACTTACCAACAAAAATTTTCCTGTTGTTATCACTACTGCCTATAATCAATATGCCTTAAAAGCTATCAAAAGCCAAGCGCTAGATTATCTTTTAAAACCTATCGATACCGACGATTTAGAAGAAACCATTGTAAAAATCAAAAAATTCAATAGCAAGAATTTTTCTGTTGAAAAGTTAGAAAAGGCGCTTTTAAATTATAACTCTAGATCAATACATAAACGTATTACGCTGAATACCGATGGCAAATTGTTATTTTTAGAGAGTGATGAAATTTTATATGCCGAGTCTGATGGTAATTACAGTACCATATTTTTAACCGACGGTCAAAAAATAGTACTTACCAAAAAATTAAAGGAAGTCAACGAATTACTTCCGGCAGATTCTTTTTTTAGGATTCATAATTCGTACATAATCAATCTCAATAAAATAAAAGAATTCTTGAAAACAGATGGTTACGTGGTATTAAAATCAAATCATAAAATACCGGTATCTAGACAAAAGAAATCTGATTTTTTAGACATGCTGTAGTCCTTCTAAAGACCTATCTCGCATAAATCTTAAGTTTACTTTTAAAAATTATAGTGTATAAATTAAAGTTCAAATTTCTATTATTATTCTTGTACACTTTAGTGCTATCACACCATAGTTACTCTCAAGATATACCCGGAAATTTAAAAGGTATAGTAGATAGCCTGCTTTCAAAAACTCCGAAAGAATATCAACAGATACAAACGATCTTAGCTCCATTTAATAATGACAGCATTGCTTTGCGCTACATAGAACAAAGAAGTACAACTAAAAAATATCTTTCTGGCGAAACCTACGCGTTAATTGAATTAGGTAATATATATCGAGAGTTAGCTATATACCCCACAGCCCTTGAACTATATCAAAAAGCCTTAGAAGCATCTACTGAAGCAGATAATATTGAATTTAGGGTATATGCTTTAAATATGTTAAGTACAGTTTACAGAC
>JANQUX010000098.1:0-2497 GCA_030730545.1 Maribacter sp.
TTTTCAGTTTCAAGAATAGTTATCGTTACACCCCAATGCGGTTAACATTATTGGATATAAGCGTTTTTATGATAAGAATTCACCATATGCCACTCCGGTTTTTTCAGATAAGGATTTAGGATGGAACGGTGAAATTGAAAACAGTTATGCCCTTGAGTTTTTAGGACGAGAATATGACCTTTTAGTGAATTATTATAATGAGGATAGCCTATTATTGAATTTAATGTCAATGAAGGCTAAAGCTCGGTTACGGGTCGGGTTTAAAGAAGTTGGACCGACTTACAATGATTTAATGTTAGATACGCCGTTAAAGGACTTTCAAATATTTAAAAAAGAATTGAAAAAGTACTTGGGCATTTTTAAGGAGATTTAATTATGAGAGATTTAAGGGGGGCAGGTGTAGCGTTAATAACGCCTTTTACAGAAGATGGTTCAGTAGATGTTGAAGCTCTTAGAAGAGTAGTTGCCTATAGTATTGAGGGTAATATAGACTACTTGGTAGTTTTAGGTACTACAGCAGAGTCTGTAACTCTATCAAAAGCAGAAAAGCAACTTGTTATGCGAACTGTTGAAGATGCAAACCGAGGTGCTTTACCATTAGTAATCGGTATTGGCGGTAACAATACTATGGCGTTGGTAGAAGAGCTACAAACGGCAGACTTATCTGCATATGATGCGATTTTATCTGTTTCTCCGTATTACAACAGGCCTACGCAAGAAGGTATTTATCAGCATTTCGCAGCGCTTTCTCAAGCATCGCCGTTACCGATAATTTTATATAATGTACCTGGTCGTACCGGTAGTAATATGTTGCCAGAAACTGTCGTTCGCCTAGCAAAGAAATTTGATAATATAGTAGCAGTAAAAGAAGCTTGTGGCGATATGACACAGGTACAAGAATTAATATCGAAAAGACCAGCCGGCTTTCTAGTGCTTTCTGGAGATGATATTACCGCATTACCAACTATAGTTGCTGGTGGTGACGGAGTAATTTCTGTAATCGGACAAGGTTTGCCAGAAGAATTTTCTAAAATGGTACATGAAGGATTAGCTGGTAATACCGAAGTAGCCTATAGCTATCACTATAGAATGCAAGATGGTATGAAATTAATTTTTGAGGAAGGAAACCCAGCCGGCATCAAAGTTATTTTCGAATATTTAGGTCTTGCCAAGCCCTTTGTGCGATTGCCATTGGTTGCCGCGAGCGATGCCTTAAAGCATAGAATTGTTTCTTTTATGGAATCTATGATACGTGTACCTGCATAAATATTCGTTAAATCTTCTCTAGGTAGGACGTTCTTATGGTATAAAGCCTGTATTTTTATTGGTTTAAAATGTTTTTTAAATCCATTGATAATCACTAATTTTGCAAAATGTTTTTTAAAATGAGGAGAGTTTTTCCATTACTATTGATTGCCATTGCTTTACAATCATGTAGCGAGTACCAAAAAGTACTTAAGCACGATGATGTAAAAGCTAAATACGATATGGCAGAAACTTACTACGAAGCGGGCGATTTTAAAAGAGCGAACAGATTGCTTGAGCAAATTGCACCAAAGTATGTAGGTAAACCTCAAGGCGAACGTGTTATGTACTTTTTGTCTAACAGTTATTTTCAGCGAGAAGATTACAATATGGCCGGGTACCAATTCGAGCGTTTTGTAAAATCGTATCCTAAAAGTGATAAGGCTGTTGAGGCAAATTTCTTAGGTGCAAAAAGCTTCTATGAATTATCGCCAGAATATTCTTTAGATCAAACCGATACGGATAAAGCATTATTGAAATTGCAGAATTTCATTAACACCAATCCTGATTCAGAATACTTTGAAGAAGCTAATGCAATGGCTCAAGAGTTAACTACCAAAAAGGAGGAAAAAGCTTTCGAGATTGTAAAGCAGTATAATAAACTTGGCCGTTTCAATTATGACATGCTAAAATCGGCAGTAGCGGCAAGTGATAATTTTGTTTCCGATAATCCTGGTTCTCCATTTAGAGAAGAAGCTATGTATATTAAGGTTGATGCCTTAACACATATGGCGGTTAATAGTTTTGAACAGGTAAAAGAAGAGCGTTTAAAAAATGCTAAATCTGCCCATGTTGCAATGAAAAAGCAGTTTCCAGATTCTAAATTTGACAAGCAGGCAACAGATTTAATTGAAAAAATTGACAAAGAATTACAACGTATGCAAGCGCAAAACGTTGAATCAAAATAAATAATGTAATTATGAATATGAACGATTTAAAAAACTCTAAAGCAGCTGTATCAACGGTAACTATTGACCGTAATGAGTTCGATGCGCCTACTGAAAATATCTACGAGGCAATTTCAATCGCTTCAAAACGTGCTATTCAGATTAATTCTGAAATTAAGAAAGAACTTTTAGAGAAATTAGAAGAGTTTGCTACTTATAGCGATAGTTTAGAAGAAGTTTTTGAAAACAAAGAGCAGATAGAAGTTTCTAAGTTTTATGAAAAATTACCTAAGCCACACGCAATG
>JANQUX010000098.1:2507-9218 GCA_030730545.1 Maribacter sp.
CATGCAATGGCAGTAGAAGAGTGGTTGACTGATAAGATCTACCATAGAAATACAGAAAAAGACGCTTAAGAATTATGTTGAACGGCAAAAATATTCTTTTAGGAATTACCGGAGGAATTGCCGCTTACAAAACTACATTCTTAGTTCGTTTATTTATAAAAGCTGGCGCTAACGTTAAGGTCATACTTACCGATAGTGCCAGCTCTTTCGTTTCCCCACTTACCCTGGCCACTTTGGCTAAAAACCCCGTAGTACTTGATTTTGTTAAGACAGAAGAGAATACTGTCGATTGGAACAATCATGTAGAAATGGGGCTGTGGGCAGACCTTATGGTCATTGCGCCAGCGACTGCCAATACCATGTCTAAAATGGCAACCGGTAATTGCGACAATATTTTAATGGCTACCTATTTATCGGCGAAATGTCCGGTTTTTATTGCTCCGGCAATGGATCTTGATATGTACAAGCACCCAAGTACCAAAAGTTCTTTAGATGCCCTTGCATCTTTTGGCAACATGATCATACCAGCAACTAGTGGCGAACTTGCTAGTGGTCTGCATGGTGAGGGTAGAATGGCAGAACCAGAAGATATAGTTAGCTTTATTAAAAAGCAGTTATCTGAAGGATTGCCATTGTCAGGAAAGAAAGTATTAATTACCGCAGGACCGACTTACGAGGCAATTGACCCAGTACGTTTTATTGGTAATCACTCCTCCGGATTAATGGGTTTCGAACTTGCCAAAACAGCGGCCAGACTTGGGGCAGAAGTCTATTTGGTGACTGGACCAACGCATTTGTCCGTCATTCATGATAATATACACGTAGTAAATGTAGTTTCTGCAGACGATATGTATCATAGCGCCCAAATGTATTACGATACTTCAGATATTGTCATTTGTGCAGCTGCTGTAGCCGATTATCGACCTAAAACTGTAGCAGAACAAAAGATTAAAAAATCTGAAGAAAACTTTACTATTGAGTTAGTAAAGAATAAAGATATTTTGAAAACCTTTGGTGATCATAAAAAAAATCAATTTCTGGTAGGTTTTGCATTAGAGACCGAAAATGAAGTTGAAAACGCAAAAGGTAAACTAAAACGTAAAAACTTAGATGCCATCGTTTTAAATTCAATGCGAGATAAAGGTGCTGGCTTTGGCGGCGTTACCAATAAAATTTCATTTATAGATACCAATTCTACCATTATAACGTTTGAACTAAAGACCAAGGCAGAAGTTGCCGTGGACATCTTCAATGAAATTATTAAAAGACGATATGCGTAAGGCTATATTTCTATTACTTTTCACCTTTTTTAGCTTGGTATCAAATGCACAAGAATTAACCTGTGCGGTAACTGTAAATTCCGATCAATTATCACAAGGCGAGCAGCAAGTATTTAAGACTTTAGAGCGTTCATTAAATGATTTCATTAATAAAACAAAATGGACAAACCGTGTATACAAAGAGAATGAACGGGTAAATGCCCAAATGTTCATTACCATTACCTCTTTCGAATCAAATAATTTTAGTGGTAATATTCAAATACAATCTTCTAGACCAGTTTACAATACTTCTTACTCATCGCCGGTTTTTAATTATAAAGACAATGCGTTCAATTTTCAATATATTGAATTTCAACCTTTGATTTTTAACGAGAACCAGTTCGAATCTAACTTGGTAAGCGTTATGGCTTACTATGTTTATATTATGTTGGGCTTAGATGCCGATACTTTTTCTTTAGAAGGCGGAACAGATTTTTATAGAAAGGCACAGAATATAGTAACCCAAGCCCAAGGAAGTAATTCTGCAGGATGGAGCCAGTCTTCCGACTCTAACAGAAGTAGATTTGAGCTGGTAGATAATCTTTTATCTAATACCTATAGAGAGTATCGAATAGCGATGTATAACTATCATCGAAAAGGTCTCGATATTTTGCCAGATAATAATAGTACGGGCAAACAAGTTATTGCAGGTACCATGAATCTGTTTCAAACGATGATCAATAGAAGACCAAATGCTTTTTTGATTTCTACATTTTTTGATGCAAAATCTGAAGAAATAAAGAATATTTTTTCTGACGGACCAAAAATAGATATTATAAAGCTGAAAGAAACATTAAATAAAATTGCCCCTTTATATGCATCTACTTGGAACGATATTAAATATTGAACCATTTTACAAAACGGAATTATAGATTACCTTTGTGAATCTAAAATTCTAACGCGTGCTTTCAACCCTTTCCATTTCCAATTACGCATTAATTGATCGTCTAGAGGTAGACTTCGATAAAGGTTTCACGGTTATTACCGGTGAAACAGGTGCTGGTAAATCTATTTTACTTGGTGGTTTATCACTAGTGCTTGGCAAACGGGCAGACTTAACCTCTTTACGTGTTAAGGATGAAAAATGTATTATAGAAGGTACATTTAAAATAGACACCTACGGACTCCAAAAATTCTTTGAAGAAAATGATTTGGACTATGAAGATAGTACGGTTATTAGACGCGAGATTTTGCCAAGTGGTAAATCAAGAGCTTTTGTAAACGACACTCCCGTTACCTTAGGGGTTTTATCTACTTTGGGTGAAAACCTTATAGATATTCATTCTCAGCATCAGACCATGCAACTTACCGAAAACGACTTTCAGTTGAAATTGGTCGATGCATTGGCAAATAACCAAAAACGATTAACCGAATTTAGAAAAGGTTTAAAGACGTATCGTAAAGCAGAGAAAGAACTTCAGGCCTTAATCGATATACAAAGTACAGCAAATAAAGAGCAAGATTATAATACCTTCTTATTAGAAGAATTAGAGAAAGCACCATTAAAAGCAGGTGTTGTAGAAGAATTAGAAGAAGAGTACGAGCAGCTGAACAATGTAGAGTTGATTATGGAGCAATTGTCTAAAGGCGATCAATTGTTCAATGATGAGCAAATTGGTGTTTTACCTTTGGTGACAGAAATGCGTCAGTCACTTTCTAAATTGGTCGATTTTGGATCGAATTATAAAGATTTGTTCGAGCGTGTAAAATCTGTACTTATAGAATTAGATGATGTTAGTTCAGAATTGCAACGCTTACAAGAAGGTGTAGAAGCTAACCCTGATCAGCTTGAGCAAGTAAACAATAAATTGCAGTTACTGTATAATTTATTAAAAAAGCATAATGTTGGCGATATAGCTGAACTAATTATAATAAAGAACGACCTCGCCGATAAGGTTTTTGAAACTGCCAATTTAGATAATAAAATTGCGACAAAAACGAAAGAGATTCAAGAGTTAGAAGCTGTTTTAGAAGCTCAAGCGGTTATTTTGAGCGGAAAACGAAATTCCGTAATTCCTCAATTAAAGAAAAAATTAGAAGCTGATTTAGGGCTCTTAGGTATGCCTAGTGCATCATTTGAGATAACACTAAGTACAGCAGAAGCATTTATAGCTACAGGTAAAGATGAACTTTCATTTCTGTTCACGGCGAATAGAGGAGGTAGCTATGGAGAATTAAAAAAAGTAGCATCTGGTGGAGAATTATCAAGAATAATGTTGGTGATCAAAGCGATATTGGCTAAGTATGAAAAGCTACCGACAATTATGTTTGATGAGATAGATACAGGAGTATCTGGCGAAATATCTAACCGAATGGCAGATATTATGAAAGATATGAGTACCGATCTTCAGGTGTT
Organism: Maribacter sp.; assembly: GCA_030730545.1. GTDB lineage: Bacteria > Bacteroidota > Bacteroidia > Flavobacteriales > Flavobacteriaceae > Maribacter. The sequence continues at coordinate 6,183 of JANQUX010000098.1, forward strand.
TTCAATTACGCACTTACCACAAGTAGCATCAAAAGGAAATCATCATTTTAAAGTGTTTAAAACGGAAGGTAAAGAGCGTACCATGACGAACCTAAAGCAACTGACCAATGATGAAAGAGTGGTCGAGTTGGCTCATATGCTAAGCGGTAAAGACTTGTCAGATTCTGCATTGGCTCATGCAAAAGAGCTTTTGAATGCTGCTTTGTAATGGTAAATAAATCTACTTCTAGCTATTAAAAAGCGTCTTTTTGTATGTCGATTTTTGAACACTTTAAACAAGACGATTGTTTTAGGGTTTTTAACGTGATGCATCAATTCTGTTTTAACATATTTTAGATATCTTTGAATATTAAATCTAACTATAGAATCAACCATCATGGGATATAACTTATTAAAAGGAAAAAGGGGAATTATTTTTGGAGCATTAGACGCAAATTCTATTGCATGGAAAACGGCACAAACGGTACACGCAGAAGGTGGTACTTTTGTATTGACAAACGCCCCGATCGCCATGAGAATGGGACAGATTGATGAATTGGCAAAAGAAACAGGTTCTCAAATTATACCAGCAGATGCAACAAGTGTTGAAGACTTGGATAATTTAGTAGCAAAGGCAGTTGAAATATTAGGAGGAAAGATTGATTTCGTATTGCATTCGATCGGTATGTCGGTTAACGTTCGTAAAGGTCGTGCTTATACCGATGAGAAATATGATTTCACAGCAAAAGGATGGGATGTTTCAGCTCTTTCTTTTCATAAAGTATTACAATCACTTTACAAGGCAGATGCTATGAATGAGTGGGGTAGTGTGGTGGCGTTGACCTATATGGCGGCACAAAGAACATTCCCAGATTATAATGACATGGCAGATAACAAAGCATATTTAGAATCTGTTGCCCGTAGCTTTGGGTACTTCTTTGGTAAAGAGAAAAAAGTACGAGTAAACACGATTTCTCAATCACCGACAGCGACAACTGCCGGACAAGGAGTAAAAGGATTCGATGGCTTTATCAGCTATGCAGAAAAAATGTCTCCGTTAGGTAATGCAACAGCGCAAGACTGTGCAGATTATACCATAACATTATTCTCTGACCTTACAAGAAAAGTGACCATGCAGAATTTGTTTCACGATGGTGGTTTCTCTAATACAGGGGTTAGCCAAGAAGTTATAGAGAAGTTTTAATTTAGATTTTAGTTTTCCAATTTTGTTGGAGCCTATTCAAAGGAGAGTAATAATGAACTTATCGTTTTCTTTTATCATTCCCGTATACAATAGACCCAACGAAATTAAAGAACTGTTGGATAGTCTACGCTTACAAACCTATGATAAAACTTTTGAGGTGGTGATCGTCGAAGACGGCTCTACCATTTCATCTGAAGAAGTCATAGGTGGGTATGTAGATTCTTTAGCAATATCATACTACAAGAAACCCAATTCTGGTCCTGGTGATTCTCGTAATTACGGTATGGGCAGGGCAGAAGGCAATTACTTTATCGTATTAGATTCTGATTGTATACTGCCACCTCAATATCTTGTAGAAGCAGAAAAGAGTCTACAAGAAGATTATGTGCATTGCTATGGTGGTCCAGATGCTGCACACGAATCTTTTTCTACAGTTCAAAAAGCGATTAATTATGCCATGACCTCTTTTTTGACCACTGGCGGAATTCGTGGTGGTAAAAAAGCAGTAGATAAATTTCAGCCCAGAAGTTTTAATATGGGTATTTCTAAAGAAGCATTTGAAAACGTCGGCGGATACGGAAATATTCACCCAGGTGAAGATCCAGATTTAACCATTCGTATTTGGAATAAGGGCTATAGAACAAAACTGATTTCTGAAGCTTTTGTATATCATAAAAGACGAATAGACTGGAATAAGTTTTATATTCAGGTGAACAAATTCGGTATGGTACGCCCAATTTTAAATAAGTGGCATCCAGAGACAAAGAAAATCACCTATTGGTTTCCTACAGTATTCTGTTTAGGATTATTGTTTTCAGTCGTATTTGGGTTGGCGGGTTATATGTTTCCGCTATATATTTATGCTTTATATTTTTTGCTGTTGTTTATAGATGCCCTTCGAAAAACCAGTGATTTAAAAGTGTCATTACTATCTTTAATGGCAACTGTGATACAGTTTTTCGGTTATGGGTACGGATTTCTAAAATCAACCCTGTATATTAATTCTTCAAGTAAAAGACCAGAGGAAATTTTTCCGAAATTATTTTTTAGAGTGAATTGATGGAACGGCTAATAGAATGGATACAGACAGGATTGAAGAAAAGAAAGGTAAAAGTCTTTCTTATGTTCTTGTTATGTGCATCGTTTGCTTGGCTTATAAATAAACTATCTCTGACCTATACCAATAACACGACCTTTAAGGTGGAGTATATAAATATTCCGAAAGAGTTTTTATTGGCGAATACTCCTAAAGATGAAATTCAAGTGCGTTTACAGGCGGCAGGCTTCCAGTTTTTAGGCTATGAATTTAAAACCAAGCATATTCAATTAGATGTAAGTAAAGTAATGCATAAAGATGACAGCTATTATCTAACAGCTGATCAAATAAGAATTCAACTAGAAGCTCAATTAAATAATTATAGCACATTGACCGACTTTGAAAGCGACGCCATATATTTTGACTTTACATCGTTAGATACAAAGAAAGTACCGGTAAGGGCTGTTTTAGATATTACTTTTGCTGCAAATCATATTCTTGAAGGAGATATAAAAATTAGTCCAGATTCTATTCAAATTTCAGGGCCTAAAAGTCAAATCGATTCCATTTCTGTGGTTAAAACTGCAGTTATTAATAAGAGTGAGTTAAGTAATTCTTTTACAGATGAAATCGCACTTCAATTACCCAAACATTTAAATGGCACTACCTTTTCGAATGAAATGGTAACGATTTCGGGCGAAGTAGTTAAGTTTTCAGAAAAAGTAATCGAAGTACCGATCACCGTAATTAATTTACCGGCAAATGTAAAAGTTCGTACGTTTCCAGAAATAGTTGAAGTGCGTTGTCAAGGTACATT
>JANQUX010000099.1:0-2392 GCA_030730545.1 Maribacter sp.
ACAGTAATAGAAAAGTAATTTCAAATAGTATAAAAGTAAAAACTCCATAATAAGGCAAAACCTAATTATGGAGTTTTTTATATCTGATAAATAAATAACTGCTTAAACCCTAACGATTTTAGCACCTATTGCACGTAATCTTTCATCAATATTCTCGTAACCACGATCTATCTGTTCAATATTATGAATAGTAGAAGTCCCTTTTGCAGATAATGCAGCAATTAACAATGAAACTCCCGCTCTAATATCTGGAGATGTCATTGTAGTCGCTTTAAGGGTAGATTTAAAATCATGACCAATTACTGTTGCTCTGTGTGGATCGCAAAGAATAACTTTTGCACCCATATCTAACAATTTATCAACGAAGAATAAACGGCTTTCAAACATCTTTTGATGTATCAACACTTCTCCTCTAGATTGCGTAGCAACAACTAAAATAATACTCAATAAATCAGGTGTCATTCCTGGCCAAGGTGCATCTGCGATGGTTAAAATAGAACCATCGATATAGTTTTGAATTTCGTATCCGTCTTTATGAGCAGGAATGTAAATATCATCTCCTTTTCTTTCTAGCGTAATACCTAGTTTACCAAATACAGTTGGTATTTGACCTAAATCGTCCCAACTAACATCTTTAATAGTCAGCTCACTTTTGGTCATTGCAGCCAAACCGATCCAGCTACCGATCTCGATCATATCAGGGAGCATACGGTGATCCGTACCACCTAATCTATCTACACCTTCAATAACCAAAAGATTAGAACCAACACCAGTAATTTTGGCGCCCATTCTAATTAACATTTTACAAAGTTGCTGTAAATAAGGTTCACACGCCGCATTGTAAATAGTAGTTTGTCCTTCAGCTAATACCGCTGCCATAACAATGTTCGCTGTTCCTGTAACAGAAGCCTCATCTAACAACATATAGGTACCCTTCAACTTTTCAGCTTCAACCCCGTAGAAATATTCTTCGCGATTGTAACGAAATTTAGCGCCTAGTTTAATAAAACCTTCGAAGTGTGTATCTAAACGTCTGCGACCAATTTTATCACCACCTGGTTTAGGAATATATCCTTTACCAAAACGTGCCAATAAAGGCCCCACCAACATAATAGAGCCTCTTAAGCCTCTACCGTCTTCTTTAAATTGATCTGATTGTAAATAATCTAGATTAACATCGTCTGCCTTAAAAGTATAAGAGCCTTTGCCTTTCTTCTGTATTTTTACACCTAAATCTTCTAAAAGCGATATCAATTTATTGACATCAACAATATCTGGTATATTGTTGATTGTTACTTTTTCGTCTGTAAGTAGTACTGCGCAAAGTATTTGAAGTGCTTCGTTCTTTGCTCCTTGAGGTGTTATTTCACCAGATAATTGGTGCCCTCCTTCAATTTTGAATGTCCCCATCTAGAGAAGTGGAAATTTAAAACCGCTTTTTACTGCGGTTATTATTATTATTATTATTATTTCTTTGATTTTTCTTTCCTGAATTAATTGAACGAGGTGTTTTTGCAACTCTATTCTTAAGAAACTGTCCGCTATCGGTCAAACTTTCACCTTCGGCAGCCAAATCTATACGACCATCACTTAATTCAAACAAATGCTTGAAAATAGCTTTATCATCAACGACATCTTTGTTCCAATTCAAGTAGCATTTTTTCATGTGATTGGCAATCGCATATTCTAAACCAGAACGCTTATCACCTTTCTCCCACTCTACGGCGACATCAATCATACGCTTAATGTTATTACCATAAAAACGATATTTAGGAAAGTTTTGAGGATACTCTAAAGCATCAGGTCTCTGTCTTAATACCTCTTTCGAAGTAATCGGAAATGGTGAATCTACATCTAAATTAAAATCAGCCATAATAAATAACTGATCCCAAAGTTTATGTTGAAAATCAGGCACATCGCGTAAATGGGGCTGTATATTTCCCATTACACTAATGATTGCTTGCGCAACTTTATTTCTTTCTTCACGGTCTTCAATTGATATCGCATGGTTGACCATTTTTTGAAAATGACGACCATATTCGGGTATAATCAAATGTTCACGCTCTGTATTATATTCTAGGTTTTCTACTAATTGCAAATTGAAAATTTTAGCTTAATGTATTTGAGAAGTATTCTTATAACGATGCCAAATTAATAAAATTATAGATGAAATGCTATTTTACAAGGAGATAACACCCTCTATTTCGCCTACTTTTTTATATTTTTCTATAACCTGATCCGGACTCGCCAAGTTTACCGTTATAGAAATACTGGTATATTTACCGTTTTTCGATTTTTTTAAATTGATTACCGCACCTGTGTTGCCAAATATGTCATTGATTTTATCAATTTTATCTGTATGCGTCTCTACAATAAATTTATACAGATAGTC
>JANQUX010000099.1:2402-9190 GCA_030730545.1 Maribacter sp.
CAGATGGCCATTTTGATGTTTCAGTTAATTGTTCCTTTAATTTCTTATAAAATTCAACAGGGTTATTTTCATCCATAACTAGTGTTTTATGCAAAGATAAGTGTAATGTACCAGTTTTTTAATACTGTTGGTTTATGTACTTTTGCATTCATAAATGATGAGTTTGAAAAGCAAGAGAATAGTTGTTACCGGCGGTCCGGGAACCGGAAAAACGGTATTGATATCATCACTTGAAGAAAATGGCTATCACTGTTTTCATGAAGTGATCAGAACCATGACTTTAGATGCATTGGGTGATGTATCAGTAGATGATAAATTAGTAAACCCTATTGATTTCGTTAAAGATGCAAAAAGCTTTAATGATGAATTAATCAATGCCCGTTTACAACACTTTATTAATGGTCAGCAAATAGGTAAGGAAAATTTGTTTTACGATCGCGGACTACCGGATGTTATCGCATATATGAACTATTTTAATCAGCCTACAGAAAAAAAATATGCTGATCTATGTATGGAAAATAGATATGACGAAGTGTTGATTCTACCTCCCTGGAAAGAAATCTACGTTCAAGACAATGAGCGAATGGAGAACTTTGAACAAGCATGTGGTATTCATGAACAGCTTGAAAATACGTATATTGAATTAGGATACCGACCAATTGAAGTGCCTTTTGGTACTATAGAAAATCGTTTACAATTTGTAGTAGATTTTATAAAAAAAGCGGGTGAATAATACACCAAAAGAAATTTTATCTAAATATTGGGGTTTTGACAGCTTTAGAGGCTCTCAAGAAGAAATCATCAACGCCATATCTAACGGTCAAGATGTTTTAGGTTTATTACCCACAGGAGGTGGTAAATCGTTATGCTTTCAAGTACCGGCATTGATGAAAGACGGTATTTGCATCGTCATATCTCCTTTAGTTGCTTTAATAGAAAATCAGGTAGACAACCTTCAAAAACTAGGTATTAAAGCCATAGGTCTAAAAGGCGGACTCAAATTCACCGAAGTAGATAAACTATTAGATAATTGTATTTATGGCAATTATAAATTTCTTTATTTATCACCAGAACGCTTACAACAAGAATTGGTTCAAGAACGCATAAAAGCCATGAACGTTTCAATGTTCGTTATAGACGAGGCACATTGTATTTCTCAATGGGGTCACGATTTTAGACCAGCCTATTTAAGCTGCTCCATCTTAAGAGAACTACACCCTACCCCACCAATGGTTGCTTTAACGGCAACGGCAACAAAAAGAGTAAGCGAAGACATCATTTCTTCGTTAGATTTAAATTATCCATTTGTAGTAAAAGACTCTTTTTTTAGAAAAAATATAGGTTTTGAGGTGATACAGACCGAAGATAAAAATGGACATCTAAAACACTATTGCCAACAAATTCAACACAGTGCTATTGTATATGTCAGAAGCAGAAGAAAAGCAGAAGAACTTTCTAAATATTTACTAAAGAATAATTTAAAAGCAACTTTTTATCATGGTGGTGTTGATCAAAAAACAAAAACCGAACGGTTAAATCTTTGGTTAGATAATAAAGTAGCTATTATGGTTGCCACCAATGCTTTTGGTATGGGCATAGACAAACCAGATGTAGAATTGGTAGTGCATTACCAAATTCCAGATAGTGTAGAGAATTACTTTCAAGAAGCAGGTAGAGCTGGTAGAAATGGTGATTTTGCAAAAGCCATACTACTAACGAATACTACGGATAAGGTTCTAGTAAAAAAGCAATTCGTTGAAATTTTACCAGATGTAGCGTATGTAAAAATGATTTACCGAAAGTTAAATACATTTTTTCAAATAGGATACGGAGAGTTTACCGAAGCCAAATTCCATCTTAACTTTAATGAATTCTGTAGTATCTATAAGTTAAATACCTTTTTAACCTATAATGCTTTACAGCTCTTAGATCGCAATTCGGTGATTTCTCTCTCCGAAAATTTCTCAAAGAAAATAACCATCAAGTTCATTACAGATAAGGATACCCTTTACAGATATATAAATAAAAACTCTAAACTTGCTGATTTCATTAAGGTGGTATTACGCACCTATGGCGGACTCTTTGAATTCGACACTCAAATAAACACCTATGTACTATCTAAAAAAATATCTTTATCAGAATCTGTAATACATCAAAACTTTGAGCAACTTGCAAAAGATGAAATCATTGAATATACCAGTGTTTCTAGCGATTTAGAAATCTTGTTTTTGGTACCACGAGATGATGACCGCACTATCAATATGTTCGCCAAAAATATTGAGGAACAAAATCAACTCAAAATTGACAAGGTGACGATGATGTTGAACTTTATTGAAAATGACACCGTGTGCAGAAGCATACAGTTATTGGGTTATTTCGGAGAAGTTCAAGAAAAAGAATGTGGAATTTGCGATGTATGTATCAGCCAAAAGTTGGGCAATACAGATGTTGTACATGCCAAAATAAAGATTATTCAGTATCTAAAAGAGACCGATGCTGGTTCTCGAGAAATTCAAACAAAATTAAATATTGCCCAAACTATAGTTATTGCTGCAATACAAGAATTATTAGAGGACAATTACATAACATTAAACAGTATAAACGAATACCAACTATTATAATATGGAAGCATTGAGAATTGTATTTATGGGCACCCCCGATTTTGCTGTAGGCATTTTAGATATGCTTGTAAAAAAGGAATATAATATAGTAGGTGTTATTACAGCTCCAGACCGACCTGCAGGTAGAGGTAGAAAGCTGAACGAATCTGCCGTTAAAAAATATGCAGTAGAAAAAGGCCTAAATGTATTACAGCCAACAAACTTAAAAGACACCGATTTTTTAAGTATCCTAAAATTACTAAATGCCAATTTACAAATAGTAGTAGCCTTTAGAATGTTACCGAAGCTTGTTTGGAATATGCCAAAATACGGAACCTTTAATCTACATGCATCGCTTCTACCTCAGTACCGTGGTGCAGCGCCTATTAATTGGGCTATTATTAATGGTGAAACAAAAACCGGAGTTACCACCTTCTTTATCGATGAGAAGATAGATACTGGCGCCATAATAATGCAAGATGAAGCGGTAATCGAAATTACCGATAATGCAGAAGACTTGCATGATAAATTAATGCACTTAGGAGCTGAAACTGTCGTAAAAACTGTAGCAAGAATTCAAGAAGGGAATTTTGAAACTACAAAACAACCAAATTCAGAAGACCTGAAAGAGGCACATAAGCTATTTAAAGAAACCTGTGAAATTGATTGGAGCAAATCTAAAGAAGCTATATACAATTTTATAAGAGGTTTGAGTCCGTACCCAGCAGCATGGACAACTTTGACAAACGGTGACCAGACCATTATTACAAAAATTTATGCAGCAACTATAGAAGATGAAGAACATGAATTTTCTACCGGAACGCTGTTTTTTACTAAAAAAGAGATAAAAGTTGCGGTGAAAAATGGCTACTTAAATCTAGTGGAAATACAACTTCAAGGCAAGAAACGGATGCTTGTTAGGGATCTGTTGAACGGCCTTAATTTGGAAAAAAATGCAAAAATGGGGTAAAGCCCCGTAGTTATTGGGCTGGGAGAAACGTAGAAAAAAACCTACTTTATCAACAAACACGCTGAGTTATCAACAAAATAAGGGATTTCCCCTTGTTTTACTTGTGTTGCTCAGAAATCCATATAAATTTGTTAATAGGTATAAATTATTTAATCACAATTAATTATCACATTATGAACAAAACAGAATTGATCGATGCAATGGCAGCTGACGCTGGCATCACAAAAGCTGCGGCTAAAAAGTCATTGGAATCTTTCTTGGGAAATGTTGAAAGCTCTCTTAAAAAAGGAGACAGAGTTTCTTTAGTAGGTTTCGGTTCTTGGTCCGTATCTAAAAGAAATGCAAGAGAAGGTAGAAATCCATCAACTGGAAAAACTATCCAAATTGCTGCTAAAAATGTAGTAAAGTTTAAAGCTGGTGCTGATTTAGGTAAAGCTGTAAACTAATTTTACACAGATAAATTTATTAAAAGCGCCTTAATAGGCGCTTTTTTTATTTATATGTTTTTGCATTTAAGAGGATTTGTCTTACTTTAGGTTTATAATCATACGATATTTATGATCGCATTAAAGCCAACTAAAGGAAAATTATTAATTGCCGAACCTTCGCTAACAGGCGATGTTTCTTTCAATAGGTCTGTTGTGCTTTTAGCAGAACATAGCAATGAAGGCTCTGTTGGTTTTATTTTAAATAAGCCATTAGAGTATCAGATAAACGATTTGGTTACCGAAATCGAATTACCATTTCAGGTTTATAATGGTGGTCCCGTTGAGCAAGACAATTTATACTTCATACATAAAGTGCCGCACTTAATAGATAATAGTGTAGAAATCTCTGATGGTATTTACTGGGGCGGTGATTTTGAAACTACCGTAGAACTTATCAATAAAGAGATTATTTCTGAAGATGATATTCGATTCTTTCTTGGCTATTCTGGTTGGTCTTCTTTACAGTTAGATGAAGAACTGACTTCAAAATCGTGGATCGTTGTTGAAAATGAGCATGAAAGTAGAATTATTCAAAAAGCTGCAAAAGCAATTTGGAAAGAGAATATGATTCAGTTAGGTGGTAACTACCTACTTTGGTCTAATGCTCCAGAAAACCCTAGCCTAAATTAGGCACTGGTACTTAAAGACATTCTAGCAGCAGCATTTAATTTCCCTATTAATTGTTTAGCCGTAGAGTTTACAAAATCTTTCTTTCGATATTTTGTAATAGAAACAATACCTTCAATATTGTTTACTATGAATAACTCATCTGCTTTTTGAAGCTCAAAAGGCGATATACTTTCTTCTAGAAATTCAAAATCATTAAGTTTTAAAACCATATCAATGAGATTCTTTCTTAAAATACTATTGATACAACCATCTGTTACAGGTGCTGTTTTAATTTGATTACCTTTTACAACGAATAAATTGCCATTTAGAGCCTCTATTACCTGCTTTCTCTCATTGAGCAACAAACAATCTTGATAATCATTTTCTTGGGCGTAGATAGCGCCTACAACATTAATAATCTTATTGTTGGTGTCTAAATTAGAGAGCATACTAGAATTCTTATAAAAATCTTTAAAAAGCTCTACTTCGTACGGTTCTTCGTTTAAAATATAAAACGGACTAGCCAATAGACTACTTGTTATGAAATAAGAAATACTGTTGTCAGAATTAGAAAAATCATTTCCATTATTTCTAAAAACGGTAAATTTTATTTTTTTCGCTTCTTTTAATTCAATTTCAGAAAATAATTTTAGAATCTCTTCCTCCATGAATTCCATGGTAAATTTCATTGGTATTTCCATTCTAAGAATACGCATTGAAGACATAAGACGTAAATAATGGTCTTCTAGAAAAATAATATCACCATTAACCACGCGTAATTCTTCAAAAACGGCATCACCAAGCTGCACTCCCCTATTCTTTTCGTTTAAAAAAGAAGTATTCTCCTCAAGAAGTTCTCCATTAAAATTGAACATAAAAAAAGCCTTAAAAAATTAAGGCTCAAAGATACTGTAAATAAGGGTATTTCTATGATGAACCCAAAACCTGTTTCAAATCAGATACTTGGTTCGTCCAAAGCATTTTAGACTCCTCAACTTCATCATCTTCGGCAAAATCGGTTATAAATAATGAAACATCTTTAGTGATTTCATCAACAATTATCTTCATCTCAAAAAAGCTATCATCATCTGCCTCTTCCCAAGAAAAACGTACGAATTCATCAGTTTTTCTTTTTAACAATTTAGCTTCTTCTTCAGCTCCGTCCCATATAAATGTAAATTTCTCACCTCTAGAATTTACATTATCTGCAAACCATTCTGACAGTCCAGATGGGGTTACCAGGTATTGATATAACATCTGTGGTGAAGACTGTATTACAAACTCTATTTCAAATTTTATTTTATCGCTCATGTTCATGCTACTTTATTGCGGGCAATATATATATTTCTAAATGATAAAAAAATAAATGTTGGGTATTATTTTTTTCATCAAGTTTTGTTGAAGAACAAATAAATTACCACTATATTTGCAGCCGTTTAAAAATAATATGGCGAGGTAGCTCAGTTGGTTAGAGCGTCGGATTCATAACCCGGAGGTCGGGGGATCGTGCCCCCCTCTCGCTACAGAATAAAAGGCACATTATAAACGGTTTAGCGAAAGTTAGACCGTTTTTTTATGCTTAAGTTTTACATACAAATTCTATTGAACACAAAAGTGAACACGATTTAGAAGATAATCTGTATTTAAAAGAACCTAAATCAACTTCTAAAATCTTTGCGATACCGGTTGATTCTCTAAAAATTTAAACGAAAAAAGTAGGCAGTAGAATTTTTCACGAGTAAATCCAATTCAAAATGAACTCTTAAATCCATTTTAATTAAAGAATTATTTGAAAAATTTATAGTCGCTTTTTAGAATTATGCAGATTACACCTATTTAGTTTATGCATCGCTTTAATTTTCCTTTTCTAGATTTAAAAAAATTGAGCAATAGATCCTGAGAATTCATAGACGTAAATGAAATTATCTATTTTATAAAGGCAATAGATTCAGAATTGGAGAAGAGATGATTTATGTATTTGTTTTCTTGGCAAGTTTATTTGGTTTCATCATGGGTATGGTTTAAATAAAATCTACTCAAAAAACTCAATATTTTTTAGGATATATGTTAGAAATTGATTGATTTATAATAGCAAACGGACAGTAAAGTACTCCCTAAACT
>JANQUX010000100.1 GCA_030730545.1 Maribacter sp.
TGTGAGAAATAGTCAATAAAACTAATGTATGTATAACCTGTGAATTCAGATGTAAGCTAGTTTTTGTTGCAAATTAAAAAGCCCCAACTATATAACTAGTTGGGGCTTTTTAATACTATTTATTGGAGTATTAAACTCTTGGTAGGTCTCCTTCACCTTTAAGAGGTAATGCACTTTCTCCCATTAAATATTTATCTACATGATGTGCAGCTTGTCTACCTTCAGATATAGCCCAAACAATCAGAGATTGCCCTCTTCTTTGGTCGCCTGCAGCAAATACACCTGCAACATTTGTTTTATAATCATTTTCAGATGCTTTAATGTTTGTTCTGGCATCCATTTGTAAACCTAATTGACTAGCAACTGTGTTTTCAGAGCCAGTAAAGCCTAAAGCTAAAAGTGCTAATTCACATTTCCATTCTTTTTCTGAACCAGGAACTTCTTTTAATTGTGGACGTTGTCCCGGAGTGCTAACCCATTCTACTTCTGAAGTTATTAATCCCTTTAAATTCCCATCGGCATCACCAATAAATTTCTTTGTAGATATACTGAAGAAACGTTCAGCACCTTCTTTATGGGATGAACTAGTTCTTAGTCTCATTGGCCAAAATGGCCAAGGTTGACCTTCTGGTCTTTCAGCTGTAGCCATTGGCATAATTTCGAAATTGGATACAGAAGTTGCCCCATGACGAAAAGAAGTACCAATACAATCAGAACCTGTATCACCACCACCTATAACCACTACGTCTTTACCTGTAGCTTTGATTTCTTCACCTAAATCTTTAATACCGTCTACACGTCTATTATTTTGACCTAAGAAATCCATTGCCTGAACGACACCTTTTAAATCTGAACCTTCAATTGGTAAATTTCTTCTAATGGTAGCTCCACCGGTCAACACTATTGCATCATATTCTTCTTTAAGCGTATCCGCTTTTATATCTACACCTATATGAACTCCGCATTTGAAAGTTATTCCTTCTTCTTTAAGAACATCTAAACGTCTGTCAATTACGTTTTTCTCCATTTTAAAATCTGGAATACCATAACGCATTAATCCGCCAGGTTTTTCATCTCTTTCAAATACGGTTACATCATGACCTGCTCTGTTCAATTGTTGAGCTGTGGCAAGACCAGCAGGTCCTGAACCAACAACTGCAACTTTCTTTCCGGTTTTATTTAAAGGTGGTTTTGCGGTAATCCATCCTTTCTTAAAAGCAGTTTCAACAATATTTTTCTCGATATTTTCAATCGTAACTGGGTCTTCATTAATACCAAGTACACAAGCTTCTTCGCATGGTGCTGGGCATAATCTTCCTGTAAATTCTGGAAAATTGTTTGTAGAATGTAAAATTTCACTCGCTTTTTCCCATTTAGAGCGGTATACTGCGTCGTTGAAGTCAGGAATTAAATTTCCTAAAGGGCAACCACTATGGCAAAAAGGTATACCACAATCCATGCAACGAGCACCTTGCTCTTTCATTTCCTTTTCAGGTAATGGTATTGTAAATTCCTTATAATCTTTTAAACGTTCCTCAACCGGTTCGTATGCTTCAATTTTTCTATCGAATTCTAAAAATCCTGTAATCTTTCCCATATTCCGATTTTAAATAGTTTGTAAATTTTCTTCTTCTAATCTGATTAAAGCTTGTCTGTATTCTTCAGGTAAGACCTTAACGAATTTAGGTAAATACGATTCCCAATTTTCTAAAATACGTTGTGCTAATGGACTTGATGTAGAGTTGTAATGGCTTTCAATTAAATCTCTTAATTGCTTAATGTCATTGGTCTCTGTCACTTCTAAAAGGTTAAGACCTTCTGTGCTACATCGCTTTTTAAATGTTTTGTTGTTATCTAAAACAAACGCGATACCACCACTCATACCTGCTCCGAAGTTTCTGCCTACTTCACCAAGAATAACGGCAACACCACCCGTCATATATTCACAACCGTGATCACCAATACCTTCAACTACCGCCTTAGCTCCTGAATTTCGAACACAAAAACGCTCACCAGCTTTTCCGTTAATGTATGCTCTACCTGCAGTAGCTCCATATAAAGTAACGTTTCCAGTAATTACATTGTCTTCAGGTATTATGGTTGATTTTTCTGGTACTTTAATAACTAGTTTGGCACCTGAAAGCCCTTTTCCTAAATAATCATTAGTGTTTCCATTAACGATCATAGTAAGTCCTCTTGTTGCGAATGCACCAAAACTTTGTCCTGCAGAGCCCGTAAAATTAAGTCGCAGTGTGTTAATTGGTAAACCTTCTGCACCATAAGTTTTAGAAATTTCATTACTAATTATCGCTCCTACTGCACGGTCAGTATTACAAATTGGATAATCTAAAGTTAATTTCTCTTTTCTAAATAGCGACGGATTAGCTTTAGCTATAATATCGAACTCTATAGACTTATCTATATCGTGCTTTTGTTTTTCTGTATTGTAGAATTTAGTTCCCTTTGGTACATCTACTTGATGTAATATCGGAGTTAAATCAATACCTGCTGCTTTGTAGTGGTCAATTGCTTTTTTACGATCCAGTTTTTGAACCTGACCTACCATTTCGTTTATAGACTTAAAGCCTAATTGAGCCATAATTTCTCGTAGTTCTTGTGCTACAAAATACATGTAGTTAACAACGTGTTCTGGCTTACCTTTAAATTTCTTTCTAAGCTCAGGATTTTGAGTTGCGATACCTACTGGGCAAGTATTTAAATGGCATACACGCATCATTATACAACCAGACGCTACTAATGGAGCAGTAGCAAAACCGAATTCTTCGGCACCTAAAAGGCAAGCTACGGCAACATCTCTACCAGTTTTTAATTGTCCGTCACATTCAAGAACAATTCTATTTCTTAAATCATTTAAAACAAGTGTTTGTTGGGCTTCGGCAATACCAAGCTCCCAAGGTAAACCACAATGTTTTAATGAGGTTAAAGGAGATGCTCCTGTCCCACCATCAAAACCAGATATTAATACTACATCTGCTTTTGCCTTTGCAACACCTGCTGCAACGGTTCCTACACCGACTTCAGAAACCAATTTAACATTAATTCTAGCTTTTCTATTAGCAGATTTTAAATCATATATAAGTTGAGATAAATCTTCAATTGAATAAATATCATGATGCGGGGGCGGAGAAATTAAACCAACATAAGGTGTTGAATTTCTTGTTTTCGCAATTTCAGGATTTACTTTTGGTCCGGGTAATTGCCCACCTTCACCAGGCTTGGCACCTTGAGCCATTTTTATTTGAATTTCTTTGGCGTTTGTCAAATAATTAGAAGTAACTCCGAATCTACCAGAGGCAACTTGTTTTATGGCACTATTTCTCCAATCACCAGTAGAATTCTTATAGAATCTATCTGCATCTTCACCACCTTCACCTGAATTACTTTTACCACCTATACGGTTCATAGCAATCGCTAAATTCTCATGTGCTTCTTTACTGATAGATCCGTAAGACATTGCACCGGTTTTAAACCTTTTAACAATTTCTGTCCATGGTTCTACATCTTCTAAAGGAATTGGGTCATAATTAGAGAATTCAAAAAGACCTCTAATAGTCATCAGGTTTTTAGATTGCTCATTAACCATATTTGAGTACTCCTTATAAGTGTCTGGCTCATTATTACGAACAGACTTTTGTAGCTTGGCAATGGATAATGGATTAAACATGTGTTTTTCACCATCTCTTCTCCATCTATATTCACCACCAATTTCTAAATCTAAAGTAGCATCAATATGTTTTTTGCTAAAAGTCTTATGGTGACGTAAGGCAATTTCTTTTTCTATTTGATATAGACCAATACCTTGAATACGGGTTGGTGTATTCGGAAAATATTTATCAACCACCTTAGTATTGATACCAATACATTCAAAAAGTTGAGAACCTCGGTATGAGTTCAATGTTGAAATACCGATCTTGTTCATTACTTTCAAAATACCTTTACCTACAGCTTTATTGTAATTTTTAATAGCATCGTCAAATGATATTTCTGTAATATCATGTTCTTCTATTTGCTCAGCTATAATTTCATTAACTAAATATGGATTAATAGCACTTGCACCAAAGCCAAATAATAAGGCAAAATGATGTACTTCTCGCGGTTCTGCAGATTCTATGATAACACTTAGTTTAGAACGTTTTCCGAGCCTTTGCAATCCACTATTTACAAATGAACAGGCTAATAATGCAGGAATAGGAGCCATTTCTTCGGTAACATTTCTATCGGAAAGTATGATGATGTTTGCGCCTTCTTCTACTGATTTACGTGCTTGTTCCAAAAGAGCTTGAAGTGCATCTTCTAAACCGTTATGCCCTTGTTTAATAGGATATAACATAGGTATTGAAACCACTTTGTAATCTGGGCTAACATCGTAATTTTTAATTTTATCTAAATCTTCTTTAGAAATAACCGGGTTTTGAATTTTAAGTTTTCTACAGTGTAATTCGGTGAATTCAAAAATATTATGGTCGCTACCTAAAGTTAAACTGATATCTGTAATCAATTCTTCGCGAATACCATCCAAAGGCGGATTCGTAACTTGAGCGAATAATTGTTTAAAGTAATTATATATTAATTGAGGACGTTGAGATAAAACAGCAATTGGCGTATCTGATCCCATTGAGCCAATTGGTTCTTTGCCGGCTTTCGCCATTGGTAACACTATGGTGTTAATATCTTCTAATGTGTAACCGAAAACAGATTTTCTTTTTTCTAAAGTCTCTTCCCCTAAAAATAAAGGACAATCATTATAAGGTATGTCTTTTAAATGAACAAGGTTATCATCTAGCCATTTTTGGTAAGGGAATTTTTTTGCGATGTTCTCTTTAATTTCTTCATCGTTAATAATTCTGCCCTCTTCCATATTTACCAAGAACATCTTACCCGGTTGTAAACGACCATGAAATTCTACATTCTCTGGAGTAATATCTACAACACCAGTTTCTGAAGACATAACGACATAGTCATCTTTAGTAACAGTATAACGTGAAGGTCTTAGTCCGTTTCTGTCTAGAACGGCCCCAATAAAGTTACCATCTGTGAATGGAATAGACGCTGGTCCGTCCCATGGTTCCATCATACAAGAATGATATTCGTAGAATGCTCTTTTAGCATCAGACATCTCTGCATTTTTCTCCCAAGCTTCAGGAACTAAAATCATCATTACTTCTGGTAATGATCTACCGGTCATAAGTAAAAGCTCAACAACCATATCCATAGTCGCAGAATCTGATTTGCCAGGTAAAATTACAGGAAGGATGTTTTTAATTTCATCACCGAATACGTCGCTCTTCAATAACTCTTCTCTAGAGAACATTCGAGTTACATTTCCTCTTAAGGTGTTGATTTCACCATTGTGGCACATATATCTAAATGGTTGTGCCAGATCCCAAGTAGGGAAAGTATTAGTTGAAAATCTTTGGTGTACCAATGCCAGTCTGGTTACAACTCTAGAATCCATTAAGTCTGAGTAATAAAGACTTATATCTAAAGGCATCAACAATCCTTTGAAAATAATTATTTTAGTAGAAAGACTAGGTACGTAAAAAAACTTATTTTCAGATAATTTTGATTTTATAATCGTGTGTTCCGTTACTTTTCTAGCAATGAACAATTTTAGGTTAAAATTAAAAAAGTCTTGTTCTTCGTTTTCTTTCGCAACAAAAATCTGCTTTACAAAAGGTTCTGTTTCAGAAGCAATTCTGCCAGGTATTGATCTATTAACAGGTACATCTCTCCATCCTAATAATTTTAACCCCTGTTTTTTTATATTTTCTTCAAATACCGAAATACAAAAATCTCGCTGATTAGCTTTACGTGGAAAGAATATATTACCAACAGCATAATCACCAGCTTTAGGTAATTCAAAACTACATACAGCCTGAAAAAAATCATGAGGTATATCTATTAATATACCCGCTCCATCACCTGTTTTGCCGTCAGCACTTACAGCGCCTCTATGTTCTAAACGTTCAAGAATTTCCAACGCTTTATGTATAATGTCGTTGGACTTCTTTCCTTTAAGGCTACAAATAAATCCAGCCCCACAGTTATCATGTTCAAATTCCGGTAGATATAATCCTTGCTTTTTCAGTGTCATCCTTTGTGGTATTTCTTCAAAAATATCAATTTAATTGAATTATATTCAACGATTTGAACAAATTCTAGTAAAAAACTCAACAGATTAAATAAAAGCTTAAAAAATCGATAATTATGGATTTTTAAAACCTTCAATTTATCAGATTGATAAATTTAAGTTAATATTACGTAAATGAAGCGTTGACTAAGGGGGTAAGTTGCAGTTTATGCAACTTTCTAACAATTAAGTCTAACTTTATTGAGAGGGTAACAAAGTTAGTATTGATTTAAAATAAAAACACCCCTATAAATTATAGGGGTGTTTATTGTAAAAGCACTTTTTTACTTCAGAATACTTCTTGAAATTACGATTTTTTGTATTTCTGAAGTTCCTTCATATATCTGAGTGATTTTTGCATCTCTCATTAATCTTTCTACGTGGTAATCTTTTACAAACCCATTTCCACCATGAATTTGAACGGCTTCAACGGTAGTTTCCATAGCTACTTTTGAAGCATATAATTTAGCCATGGCACCAGAAAGGTCATAATCATTACCATTATCCTTATCCATAGCAGATTGATATACAAGTAACCTTGCTGCTTGAATTTCGGTATGCATATCTGCAAGTTTAAAAGCTATAGCTTGATGATTGCTGATTTCGGTACCGAACGCCTTTCGTTCTTTAGAGTATTTTAAAGCTAATTCGTAAGCACCTGCAG
Source organism: Maribacter sp. (assembly GCA_030730545.1). Taxonomy (GTDB): domain Bacteria; phylum Bacteroidota; class Bacteroidia; order Flavobacteriales; family Flavobacteriaceae; genus Maribacter. The sequence goes on from JANQUX010000100.1 coordinate 6,816, forward strand.
CAATACCTAAGGCTTGCGCAGCAATACCAATACGACCACCGGCCAAAGTTTTCATGGCGAACTTGAAACCGAAGCCATCTTCGCCAATTCTATTTTCTTTAGGCACTTTTACATCATTGAATATTAAAGAATGAGTGTCGCTACCTCTAATCCCTAGTTTATTTTCTTTAGGACCAATTTCAAATCCTGGAGCACCTTTTTCAATAATTAGGGCATTTATTCCCCTATGTTTTTTCTCTTTATCGGTTTGGGCTATAACAATATATGTGCTAGCTGTGCCACCATTGGTAATCCAGTTTTTAGTACCGTTAACAATGTAATGGTCGCCCATATCTATTGCTGTTGTTGTTTGGGAAGTAGCGTCGCTACCAGCTTCAGGTTCAGAAAGACAGAATGCGCCAATTTGTTCGCCGGTTGAAAGCTTGGTGAGATATTTTTCTTTTTGAGCTTCAGAACCAAATTTTTCTAATCCCCAGCAAACCAAAGAATTATTTACTGACATAATTACGGAAGTAGAGGCGTCAATCTTAGAAATTTCTTCCATAGCCAATACATATGATAAGGTATCTAAACCACTACCGCCATAAGCTGGGTCTACCATCATTCCTAAAAATCCAAGTTCGCCTAATTTTTTAACCTCTTCTTTAGGAAACCTTTGTGCATCATCACGTTCCACTACCTCAGGTAGTAATTCAGTTTGGGCAAAATCACGCGCTGCTTGTTGAATAAGTTGTTGTTCTTCAGTTAAAGAAAAATCCATGTAAATTTTATAAAAGTTATCTTCTCAAAGATAAAGATATACTCGTTAAATATTCAACTTAAAAAGTCTCTTTTAATCGATTTTATAACAAATGTGGTTGTAAATTTTCGAGAGATGACTATTTAACATTTTCTTATACGTTAAAATGTGGTAACTAAAAACTTGTAAATTTAGAATAGTATCGATTTAAGTATTTGGAAGTCAAATAACTTCGGTATTATTGTCAATTCATTAGGAATTCACAGACAATTTTAAATATATTTGGAAGATTTATTTTTTAGAATTAGAACCTATATTTACAACTACTAACTAGTTACTCAAAAAACCAACTAATATGGAAACCATCATTGTTATTGTTTTTTTGGCAGGATACCTTGCCATTACCTTAGAACACAATCTTAAAATAGATAAATTAATTCCAGCATTAGCTATGATGGCTATACTTTGGGCTCTGATTGCTCTTGGAATAGATGGCTATGAAAACTGGTTTGATTCAGCTCAGCAAAGTCTTGTTGATGGATTTGATAAATTCGGGCATTTAGATCGAATGCATATGATGGAGGAATCTCTTTTACATCATTTGGGTAAAACTGCTGAAATACTGTTCTTCTTGTTAGGTGCTATGACTATTGTGGAGATAATTGATTATTTCGATGGTTTCGCTACTATAAAAGGCTTTATTAAGACCAAAAATAAAGGAAAGTTACTTTGGTTATTTTCAATATTAGCATTCATATTGTCCGCTATTATTGATAACCTTACAGCTACTATAGTTTTAATAACTATACTGCAAAAAGTTATTAAGGATAGAGAAACAAAATTATGGTTTGCAGGTATGATTGTTATAACGGCTAATGCTGGTGGTGCTTGGTCACCAATTGGCGATGTTACAACAACAATGTTGTGGATTGCGAATAGAGTAAGTGCCGGTCAGTTAGTGCTTCATGTTCTTTTACCTTCATTAGTTTGTATGATTGTACCTGTGGTGATTGTAAGTAGGTTTAAAGTTTTCAAAGGTTTGATTGATGGGGAATTAGACGAAGAAAAATCTAAGTCTAAGTATAGTGGAGTAATGTTATATTTAGGTCTAGGTGCTATTTTGTTCGTACCTATTTTTAAAACTGTTACACATTTACCACCTTATGTTGGTATGATGTTATCATTGGCTGTTGTAGCGACTTTCGCTGAAATATATAGTAATAAGAAGTTTAGTATCTCTTCAGTGGATCAAGAAGGTCAAGATAGTGAAGGTCACCATAGTCCTGTTCATCACTCTTTATCTAAAATAGAATTGCCAAGTATATTGTTCTTCTTAGGAATTTTATTGGCGGTAGCTGCTTTAGAGTCATTAGGAATACTTTTTAATGCTGCAGGTGCACTTAATGAAGCAATACCTAATACTGATATTGTAGTATTATTATTTGGTTTAGGATCGGCGGTTATAGACAACGTACCATTAGTTGCTGCAAGTATGGGTATGTTTAGCGAGCCATTAGATAATCCACTATGGCATTTCATCGCATATTCTGCTGGTACAGGTGGTAGTATGTTGATTATTGGTTCGGCAGCAGGTGTTGTTGC
>JANQUX010000101.1 GCA_030730545.1 Maribacter sp.
ATTTTGGCATCATCATAATTGTTTTGCTTAGCAATATCTATGATATTTAAATAGTGATCGTATTCTCTTTTAGTCGGACGCTGAGAGGCATCTACATGCGTAGTATCTTTTCTAACAAAAGTATATTCTGGCGGATTCATCGTTTTCCAGATATCATCCCAAACAGGAGAATTGTCTGTACCAGATTCCCAGTTATGATAGATGTACACCAAACCTTCATTTTGCGGATCTCTTTTTGAATAGAAGTACGCGTGATTTTTATATACCTTATCAATTTCTTCTTTGATAAAGTTGAGCATATCTTCCTTACCTTCTGCAATACGATACATTTCTTGCAGCACAAAACCCGTTACCGGTGGCTGGGTCATACCCGTAGACCTATATTTTTTGGAGGACAAGGGGTGTAATTCAGATTGATGAAAATCTGCACCTGGAAAATAAGAATCGTTATCTGTATGAAAAACGATATGTGGTATAAAACCATTACCCCATTGTGCATCTAGCAAGGTTCTCATTTCAGTTTTTGCTTTTTCAACATCGTAATGAGCAAAACCTATAGCAATAAATCCAGAATCCCACTTCCATTGAAAAGGATATAAACCAGCACTAGGTATAGTAAAACCACCATCTTGAAAATTTGCATCTAAAATTGCAATTGCCTTTTTATATAATTCTTCCTTCATATTATTTAGTAAAATAAAACACATTGGCAATTCTCCAACTACCAATGTGTTTAACAATTAAACTTAAACTAACACAACTTCTTCTAGAAATTGAAGGTTGCCGTTACGAACAATCTTCTTGGTAAAATTGGTCTTCCAACAAAAAACTCAGATTCTGTTTGACCAGCTGAACCAGCTCTAGGGTTACCTTCTGTAATACCATCACTATCGAATAGATTAAAAACTGACATACCTAAACGAAGCGAGTGATTAGTGTCTTGCTTTGAAAATGTATAACCAGCACCTAACCTGCCAATGGTAATCGCATCTAATTCTATATTGTTGGTGTCATCTGTAAACTTTTCACCAGTGTAGTTAAATCCGAAATTTGCATCGAAAGCGGCATTATCATAGTACAAGCCTAATCCGCCCAATAGGTTTGGCTGTCTTGCTAATTCATTACCAACATTAGCTTCTGTAGACGTACCGTTTACCAAATCGAAATCGATGTTTTTAGTGATTTCATGATTTTGATAGGTAGCATTACCTCGAAGTTTTAAGAATTGTGCAAGGGTATAATCCCAAGTAGCTTCAATACCTATAGTTCTTGTATTTTGCTCTGCTCTTGTTTCATCGATCAATTGACCACCAACAATTGCTTGGCGAATAGATACACGATCTTTAAGACCTACATAGTACCCTGCAATAGAACCTGAAAATTTATCATTTCCGAATTTTGCACCAGCTTCAAATTGAATAATATTTTCAGCATCATAAGGGCTTTCAGAAATACCAGGCACCGGAGCAAAACCTCTTAACTGCGGAAAGAAATATCCTTTAGAGAAGTTAGCATAAAGGTTGGTAGTTTCAGTTAACTCATATAAACCAGCTAAGGACAATGCCCAAGCACTTGCATTTACTTCAGTTCTTAAGAAAGAACCGTCTGCAGTTTGTACATCACTAAGTTCTGTAGTAATATCTGGAGTAGTATAAACTGTTTCGCTCATAATCCCACCACGACTGTTGATACCATCTGTATGTTCCCATCTGAAACCAACATCAAAACGCCATCTATCTAAAATCATCTCATCTGTAACATATAATGCTACTCTATTTTGAGA
>JANQUX010000102.1 GCA_030730545.1 Maribacter sp.
CTATTGGGTGGATTATGATAGTGATGAATTTTATCATTATTGGCATTTTTTATACTGATCTGCCAGATAGAATTCCTGCACATTTTAATTATAAAGGAGATGTTGATGGTTATGGAGACAAAGATTCAATTTGGACGCTTCCTATTCTAATGGGATTAACCTACACCCTTTTAGTTCTAATTATTAAAAAGGTAAAGCCATGGAATATGAATTACCCTGTTAAGGTAACGAAGCATAATGCTACAGGAGTTTATAAAATGTCCATACAAGCTTTGATATTGATGAACTTGTTAATATCGATTATAGCCACCCCAACAATTGTGGAAACTATTTTACAATCTCATAAAATCGACTTAGGTTTTAAAATATCAAGTCTATCCATAATTATTGTAGCTGTTATAACCCTACTACCCCTCTATTACATTTTTAAAATGTTCAAAATACCCAAATAATGAAAATACTACTTACAGGTGCCAATGGTTACATAGGTATGCGTCTTTTACCGCAACTTTTAGAAATGGGGCATGAGATAGTTTGTGCCGTACGTGACGAAACCAGACTTTCTGTAGATAAAGAAACCAGACAACAAATAGATGTCATTGAAATTGACTTTCTAGAAGAACCAAAAAAAAATGTAGTACCGAAAGATATTGATGCCGCCTACTTTCTAATTCACTCCATGAGTTCTTCAATACAAGATTTTGATGAAATGGAGGCGAAAACGGCAGAAAATTTTAATAAATATGTTGCCGACACTCAAATTCAACAAGTAATTTATTTGAGCGGAATTGTAAATGACAATAATCTTTCTAAACATTTACAATCTAGAAAAAATGTAGAAGATATTTTATATCAAGGTGACTTCAAATTAACGGTATTAAGAGCAGGTATCATTGTAGGATCCGGTAGTTCTTCTTTTGAAATTATTCGTGATTTGTGCGAAAAATTACCTGTGATGATAACTCCGAAATGGGTATTGACAAAAACGCAACCTATTGCCATACGTGATGTTATTACATTTCTAACAGGTGTATTAGGGAATGAAAAAACGTATAACGATTCTTTCGACATTGCAGGCCCTAATGTAATGACCTATAAAGAAATGCTACATAGATATGCAGAAGTAAGGGGTTTCAAAAACTGGATATGGACCGTACCCGTAATGACCCCAAAACTGTCTTCGTATTGGTTATATTTTGTAACCTCAACATCATACAAACTAGCATTGAATCTGGTGGATAGTATGAAGATTGAAGTAGTCGCAAAAGACACTCGATTACAAGATATTCTTGGCATTACTCCACATACCTATAAAGAAGCTATTGATTTAGCTTTCAAAAAAATTGAGCAGAACTTAGTAATAAGTAGCTGGAAGGACAGTATGATCAGCGGGCGATTTGTCGATAATCTTGAAAAGCATATACAAGTCCCGAAATTTGGAGTACTGAAGGATTATAAACAAGTAAAAATTTCGAATCCCGAAGAAGTTTTAGAACGCATTTGGAGCATTGGCGGTGAAACCGGATGGTATTACGGCAACTGGCTTTGGAAAATACGCGGATTTTTGGACAAGCTTTCTGGCGGAGTTGGTTTGAGGCGCGGAAGAACACATCCTAACAAAATATTTGCTGGTGATTCACTAGATTTTTGGCGAGTACTATTAGCCGATAAAAAGGCAAAACGACTACTGCTATTTGCCGAAATGAAACTACCAGGCGAAGCTTGGTTAGAGTTTAAAATTGATGAAGACAATGTGCTACATCAAACCGCAACCTTTAGACCGCGTGGTTTACGAGGTAGGTTATACTGGTACAGCATAGTACCGCTCCACTACTTCATCTTTGGCGGAATGATTAAAAACATCGCTGATCAGAAAAATGCTAATCAATAACCAGAACTTCTGTTATGCTTTCTTTGAAAGCTTTAAAGGCAACTCAGTTAAGCGTTCTCCTGTTAAGCGTCTAACGGCATTTGCGATTGCAGCTCCAATTGGTCCTAGAGGCGGCTCCCCTACTGCACCTGGTGTATCTTTACCTTGCAATAAAACTACATCAATTTCTTTTGGTGCATTCTTCATTAAAGCCATTTGGTATGGTCCGTATATGGTCGGAGTTAATTCCCCATCTTCCACAAACATTTGCTCATAAAGCACGGCACTCATCCCCATAATTACACAACCTTCGCATTGTGCCCTAATCTGATCAGGATTAACGGCTAAACCAGGATCCATGGCAACGGTTACTTTATGAACCACAATTTCATTATCAACAATTGAAACTTCTACTACCTGTGCGCAGGGCGTATTCGCATCTATAGAAGCTGCAAAACCCATAGCACGACCATCTTTTACTTCTTCGCTATAATTGGCTTTTTCAGCAGCAGCTTTAATTACATTTTTTAAACGAATGTCAATTGGTTCATCTGCTATTTGATGCAATCTAAAATCGACTGCATTCATATTTGCTTTTAGGGCCATTTCATCAATAAAACTTTCCATGGCGAACGTATTAGCCAACAACCCCAAACTACGCCACCAACTGGTAGCAAAAGGCAACTCAACATGCCAGCACTCCGCTTTAAAATTAGGTATAGCAGTGTATTGAATGAATCCGCCACGAATGGCACCAACATCTGCACCCAAAAAGTTAGTAAGCGCATTAGGTATTAAGGCAGAATCGGTGGCAACATCGCCACTCACGAACTGATGTTCTAGTCCGGCTAAATAACCCTCCTCATTTAATTTTCCTTTAATAACATGATGTGTTGGCGGTCGAAACATATCATGTTGAAATTCTTCTTTTCTACTAAAAAAGTACTTAACAGGTTTACCAACAACTTTAGACATAATAGCAGCCTGAACAGCATGTGGTGTATGCAATCTTCTACCAAAACCACCACCTAAATATGTAGGTATTACATTGACTTTTTCTACATCTAAATCTAAACGCTTTGCAACCTCTTTTCTAGTAAGACCTACAACCTGAGTCGATATTTTTATGGTAGCAGTATCACCATCTACAAAAGCAACAACACCATTTGGTTCTATTTGAGCATGCGCCCCTATAGGACTTCTAAATTCTAAAGTAACTACTTCATCTTGATCACCAAAAGAATCTCCGTTCTTTTGTATCACCGAAGACTTTCCGTTGCCGACAGTCATCATTTTTACGATTGCATCGGTATTTAGGTTATCATAACTATCCCAAGTAACATTGATAGCATCTTTAGCATTTTCAGCTTCAATCATAGAGTTTTCCACTACACCAACAAAATCATCTTCTACCACAATCTTAACTACACCGGGCATACTCTCTGCTGCTTTAGTATCTGCACTGATAAATGTTGAGCCTATTTTAGAAGCTCTTACCACTGCACCATAAAGCATACCGGGCATTTCTGCATCCATCCCAAAAATCGGATCGCCGTATACTTTTGCATCCAAATCAACTCTAGCAATTGGTTGACCTATATATTTATAATCTTTAGCATCTTTTAATACAGGAACATCTGGCACTTCCCAATTCTCAACTCCCTCTGCCGCCTGAGCATAAGTCAATGTTTTTCCGTTGCCAGATATAACGCCGTCTACGACAGAAAGCTGATCGATATCTACATTCATTTTAAGAGCAGCTTCTTTTAAAAGCATTACCCGAAGCATGGCAGAAAGTTCTCTAAGCGGTTTCCACAGTCCAGATATAGAAGTACTGCCACCAGTGGCAAAACTATCTACATTTCCAGTTGATGAAGCTGCATGTACTACCTGAATCTGATTCATAGATACCGACAGTTCTTCGGCAGCCATTTGGGCAATACCAGTAAATGTACCCTGCCCCATTTCCATTTTGGGTGAATGCAACAAGATATTATTATCAGAGGTTACCTCGAACCAAATCATAGGTTGGTCAATATTATCTAGATAAGGCGCTTCAAGAGAATTAACCACACCTAAAATTTGACGTCGAATAGGACTTCTAAATAAGTAGGCACCAATAGCTACCACACCTATGGTTCCTAATCCGCCTTTGACCAAAAATTTTCTTCTAGACACTTTCTTTGAATCTTTTTCTTTATCAGCCATCGATTACACCTCTTTAGATTCATTAATTACCTTCTCTGCTTGTAACTCCGCCGCCTTATGTATGGCTTTTCGCATTCTGTAATAGGTACCACAACGACATACATTTATAATATTCTTATCAATATCTTCATCTGTTGGCTTAGGCACTTTGTTTAACAAGGCAGCCGTTGCCATCATAAAACCTGGTTGACAATAGCCACATTGCGGTACAATTTCCTCTATCCATGCCTGTTGAACTGGGTGCGGATTTTCTCTATCTCCTAACCCTTCTATTGTAGTCACTTTTTTTCCTTCCGCAAATTTTACAGGATAAGAACAAGAACGCACCGCTTCATCATCTACAAGTAAGGTACATGCTCCACAAGCCGCTTTTCCACATCCGAACTTAGTACCTTTTAAATCTAAAGTATCTCTAACGACCCAAAGTAAAGGGGTGTTTTCATCTGCTATATCTACGGTTTTTAAAATACCGTTTACAGTCAAGGAAATTTCCATAAGGTTTTATTATTTAGAAGGTATTATTGCTCCGTCAGCAAACCAGTTTTCAACAGCTTTCTTAAAGTCCTCTTTTGAAACTGGTGGTATAGTTCTTGGCTTACCATCAGCATCTACACCCGGCTCCCATGCCCAAAGCACTAAATCATCTTCGGTCATATGCTCAATAAGTTCTTGATGACTTCGATTGCCATTCGTACTTTTATCAAGTAAACGTTCTGCTATTTGTTCGCGAGTTAGTCCTTCCCAAGCCATTGAAGCTGGTGCCAATGCCCAATGAGGAGCACCAGGAACACCCGAATTCAAATTATTTTCAGATTGATGACATGTATTACAGCTCGTTGCTTCAAAGCCATGATCATCTTCACCTCTGGCCATACCAAAATGATGGGGATGACTAGTATCGCCCTGTTTTGGTATGTGATCACTTGGGTGACAATTCATACAACGTTGATGTGTAAGTACATCCATCATCTTATTATACGAATCATCAGAAGTTACTTCAACAGTATTTTCCACTTCAACTATCTCATAATCAGATATTTTTGGAGCACCTGCAAATACGAGAAAAACTCCAATTACCATTAAGATTAAAAAAGTATAGACTGGCTTTTGCTTCATACTATTTATTAAAATGTGTAAAAATTAAAATACGATAGCTATGAAGGTAATCAAAGTATACTATTTATTTAACCCATTCAATTTTAAAATTAGAATATCTCCGAACCCTTTTTTAGCTCTTTGGAAGAAAAACTTCTGCCATCATACAGCGAGCACTACCACCACCACAAGTTTCAATAGTTTGTAGCGAGCTATGTAAAATTGCACAGTGATTTTCTATTTGGGCAATCTGCTCAGGCGATAAACTGTGGTATGCAGCAGAACTCATGACCATATATCTCTTATCATCAGATCCTAATACTTGCAACATATTGCCTGCAAAGTGATGCATTTGTTGCTCAGTGATAGTTATAATTTCTTTGCCATCGTTCTTAAGATGGTCTAACACATTCTTACGCTCTTTCTTATCATCGATCGTAGCCGGACAAATAACAACGAAATTTTCAGCCAAAGCCATCATGACATTGGTATGATAAATAGGCAATCTTTTACCATCAACCGACTGATTTGCCGTAAATATCACCGGGAAGAAATCAAAATCTTCACAGAATTCAATAAACAACTCCTCATCTGCGCGCTCAGACAAAGCGCAATATGCTTTTTTATTTACCCTATCTAATAAAATACTACCCGTACCTTCAAGATATAATCCTTCGTCTTCAGCAGAAGTATAATCTATAACATCATTGATCTTAAAACCACTTTGTTCTAATATCTCGAAAATGTCTTCTCTTCTTTCATTTCTTCTATTTTCGGCAAACATTGGATAAACACCAACCGTTCCGTTTGAGTGAAATGAAATCCAGTTATTAGGAAAAACACTATCTGGAGTGTCTGGTTCTTTAGTGTCTTGAACAACGATAACATCAACTCCCTTATTCTTTAATACGGTTACAAAGGCATCAAACTCATCTTGAGCTTTTTGATTAATTTCTTGATTCTTCATATCAATATCTTCCATAAAGTAGTTATTGACAGCGGTCTGCTCGTTCATTCTAAACGACACCGGGCGAATCATGAGTATAGTATTTGTTATTTGCATATCGGGGTAATAATTAAATTTCTCTTTATATTTTTTTAAATTATTCTCTTATGAGTGGTAAGGTACTACAGCGTAATAAACCTTCTTGTTTTGATATTTCGGCATACGCAATTTCTTCTACCGTAAAACCCTGTTGACATAGCCAGTTGTTAAGACGTGTAAAATTACGTTCAGACACTACGACATCTGGTGAAATAGAAAACACATTACTATACATATGGTACATTTCATTGGCATCTATTTCAAATACATTTTCTTTACCAAAAAAGTCTACCAACCATTGGTATTCGTCTTCTACCAAGAATCCGTTTTTGTGCAAAATAGCTTTCCCTTTACCTAAAGGTTGAAAACAACAATCTAAATGCAATGCATTCTCTTGTGCGACCGTATTAGACTTTCTTAATTCGAATGACTTAACCGTCTTATGTGGAAATTGTTTCGTTAAATATGTTACGGCAGCTTTATTAGTTCGTGCAGTTATATAGGAAGAATAGTCGGGAGCGGTATAGGTACCAATAAAAATATAATCGTTCCAAGGCATTACATCTCCACCTTCAACATGAACGTCATCTGGCGGTGTTAGAATATTTTCATCATCAATTTTATCCAAAACATGCAAAATCGCTTCGACCTCTTGTTCGCGATCAGGTAGTATGTTCGCTTTGATGAGCTTATTTTCAATAACAAATGCAATATCTCTAGTAAATATTTGATTACAGTCTTCGAGAACCTCTGGTCTAAAAACCTTAACATCATATTTCTCGAATACTTTTCTAAAACCCTCCATCTCAGCGACCATATCTTCTTCAACCGGATACGTACCCGCTTTAATATGTTCTAATGATTTTGGGTCATAAGCCTCTTCAACGGTAGGTGTTGGTCCAGAGCTTTTAGCGATTCCTAATACGACAGCTTTTAACCTTGAAACTTCATCGTTAATATTTAACTGAAACATATATTTATATTTTAAAATGAATTAAAAAATGGCACAAAAAAAAGCCCCTTTAAAATTAAAAGAGCTTTTTGTTTTTTTGATAACGGTAGCAATCTACCTCTTGTCCAGTTCGACAAAAGGTCTTAAATTTTTACCAACATAAACTTGTCTTGGTCTACCAATAGGCTCGCCGTTCAATCTCATTTCTCTCCATTGTGCGATCCACCCTGGTAATCTGCCTAAAGCGAACATTACTGTAAACATTTCTGTTGGTATACCTAAAGCTCTATAGATAATGCCAGAATAGAAATCTACATTTGGATATAATTTTCTATCAACAAAGTATTGATCCTCAAGTGCTTCTTTCTCTAAACCTTTTGCAATTGCAAGAATTGGATCATCGATACCTAAATCTGCCAATACTTCATCGGCGGCTTTTTTAATAATCTTAGCACGTGGATCGAAGTTCTTATAAACTCTATGACCGAAGCCCATTAATCTAAAAGGATCTGATTTATCTTTAGCTTTCGCCATGTACTTTTTAGTATCGCCACCATCTGCTTCGATAGCTTCAAGCATTTCTAAAACAGCTTGGTTAGCACCACCATGTAATGGACCCCAAAGCGCAGAAATACCTGCTGATAAAGATGCAAACAAACCAGCATGAGAAGACCCTACGATACGTACGGTACTCGTAGAACAGTTTTGCTCATGATCTGCATGCAAAATCAATAATTTATCTAAAGCTTCGATAATTAGTTTGTTCTGCTTATACTCTTGATTAGGACGCTTAAACATCATTTTATGAATGTTCTCTACATACCCTAAACTATCGTCACCATAATCTAATGGAAGACCTTTCTTTTTACGCAATGTCCAAGCTACAAGAACAGGAAATTTAGCCAGAATACGCACAATTGAGTGGTACATAGCATCGTCAGAACTTACATCTACTGTCGAAGGGTTAAATGCTATTAATGCACTAGTTAAAGAAGACAAAACTCCCATTGGGTGTGCAGACTTTGGAAAACCGTCCAAAATCTTTTTCATCTCTTCATCTACATGAGATTCATCTTTAATGTCTTTATGAAATTTCGCTAGTTCTTTTGCATTTGGCAATTCACCAAAAATCAATGCATAAGCAACCTCTAAGAAATCTGCTTTCTCAGCTAACTCTTCAATTGAATATCCTCTGTAACGCAAAATTCCTTTCTCACCATCTAAAAAAGTAATGGCACTTTCACATGACCCTGTATTTTTATACCCTGGATCAATAGTTATAATTCCATTGGTAACCGAACGCAAAGTAGCGATATCAATTGCAAGTTCGTTTTCGGTTCCCTTAATAACAGGAAACTCATATTTTTCACCATTATATTCTAAAATAGCTTTGTCTGACATTTTTAATTTTTACGTTTTAAATACTTCTCGTAAAGTTAACAAAACAAGAGTGGTTTACCAATTTCAAAAATCTGTTTTGGGTAAAATTAACAATAAGTTCTATGAATAGCTTTCATTACAACAGATAAAGTGAAGTGTAATATTCATCTAAAGATTTTTCCCAAGTAAAACGAGCCTTTTTTGCATTCGCTTTAATCTTTTTCCAAGTGTCTTTATCATGTTCCCAAATGGTCAAAGCCTCATCGAAACTTTTTATCATATTACTAATTTGCTCATCATAAGTTTTACCACTAAAAGCAAAACCGGTATGCAAATGCTCTACGGTATCTTTTAGTCCGCCAGTATGATGTACCAAACAAGGGTTACCATTTCTCATGGCTAGCATTTGACTTATACCACAAGGTTCGAATAAACTAGGCATAAAATATAAATCTGTTTCTAAATACATAGAAT
>JANQUX010000103.1 GCA_030730545.1 Maribacter sp.
ATAGACTACTGCCCAAATTAAAACAATTTCTTAAATGAAAGTTCTAATTACTGGTGGTAATGGATTTTTAGGCAGGTATTTCGTCAATCATTGGAAAGCGAAAGGACACGAGGTTTTAACCTTAGGAAGAGGCAAGAACAGTGATATAAAATGTGATATAAAAGCTGAAGTACCGAAAATTAATCAAGAGATTGATTATGTTATTCATATTGCAGGAAAAGCACATAGCATTCCTAAAACCAAAGCGGATGAAGATGATTTTTATAATGTCAATGTAAATGGAACTTCTAATCTTTTAGGCGGGTTAGAAAATAAAAACATAAAGGGTTTTATGTTTATAAGTAGCGTAGCGGTATACGGAGCAACCGCAGGAAAAGGAATTACCGAAGAAGCTACGTTAAATGCTACAGATAGCTATGGTAAAACTAAAATTGAAGCAGAAAATAAAATAATTGCTTGGGGTTTAAAAAATCAAGTAATCACTAGTATAATTAGACCACCATTGATTATTGGGCAAAATGCTCCCGGTAATTTAGGGCGAATGATTATAGGAATTGAAAAAGGCAGATTTTTTAATATTGCCAATGGCAAAGCGAAAAGATCTGTAGTACTTGCAGAAGATATAGCACAATTTTCAACAGAACTGATAAACCTAAGTGGTATTTACAATTTAACCGATGGTAAAGATGCGAGCTTTGAAGAATTATCTAGTGTAATCACGAAAGCTAAAAACAAAAGTAAAGTAAAAAATATGCCGTTATGGTTGGCAAGGAATATAGCTATGCTAGGAGACTTTGCCGAAAAAATACTTAAAAAAGAAGCACCCTTTTCAACAAAGAAACTAAAACAGATGACAACAGACTTAACATTCTCTTCTAAAAAAGCGAATGCTATAGGCTGGAAACCAAAACGTGTAGTTGAGAACGTTGACTTATGGATTAATTAAGATAAGACTATTTTAAAACTATAAATAATGATAATTTTAGGATTAAACACACATCACGCAGACTCTTCAGCAGCAATATTTGTTGATGGTAAATTAATTGCCGCTACAGAAGAAGAGCGTTTTACAAGAATAAAACATTGGGCAGGCTTCCCTGCCGAGGCTATTAAGTTTTGTTTAAAAGAGGCTAATACTACTTTAGAGGAAGTAGACTACATAACCTTAGGTAGAGATCCTAAAGCTAAAATTGATAAGAAGGCACTATATGCACTTACCAATTTAAAGACAGGTACTTCATTATTGAAAAATCGTTGGGAAAATAGAAAAGATATTTCTTCTATGGCCGAACAATTTGAAAATGCGTTTAATATTCCTCAAGATATTATCAATGCCAAATTAATTAATGTAGAACATCATAGAGCTCACTTAGCATCAGCTTTCTTTGCTAGTCCATTTGAAGAATCTGCAATAATATCAATTGACGGATCCGGTGATTTTACAACCACAATGTTCGCTTACGGTAAAGGAAATAAAATTGAAGTTCTAGATTCTATAGACTACCCGGTATCATTAGGGTTTCTATACACGGCATTTACTCACTTTTTAGGTTTCCCACATTATGGTGACGAATATAAAGTAATGGGTTTAGCCCCTTATGGAGAACCTAAATATGTAGATAAAGTAAAGAAGTTATTAAAATTTAAGGACAAAGGTCTTTGGACTTGGAAGAAGCAATATTTCGGTGAAATAAAAGCTTTGTATGAGAACAATCAACCTATTGTTGAACCTTTCTTTACTAAAAAGTTCGAAGAGCTTTTTGGTACACCTAGAGATCCAAAAGGAGAGTTAACACAATACCATAAAGATTTAGCAAAATCTGTACAAGTGGCTACAGAAGATGTCATTTTCCATATGGCGAATCATTTACAAAAAGCAACTGGCAGTAAGAATATTTGTATTGCAGGTGGTGTTGCTCAAAATTCTGTTGCAAATGGTAAAATAATTGCAAACACAGATTTCGACAATCTTTATATACCATCTGCAGGTCATGACGCTGGTATATCGATGGGTTCTGCTTTATATCATTACAATCAAACGCTAGATTTCCCTAGAGCAGGTGAACAAAAATCTGCCTCAACAGGTTCACATTTCAGTAACGATGAAATTGAGGCATATTTAAAGAGCAAAGGTGTTTCATATAAAAAAATGGAAGATGCCGAACTGTATGACTATATCTCTGATAAGTTAATTGTTCCTTCTGTTGTAGGTTGGTATCAAGGCAGAGCAGAATTTGGACCAAGAGCTTTAGGCAACAGATCTATTATTGCAGATCCACGTAACGAACAGGCTAAAGAACTATTAAACCTAAAAATTAAGCGTAGAGAAAGTTTTAGACCTTTTGCTCCGTCAATTTTAAAAGAATATGTAGGGGAATATTTTGAATACGATCAAAATGTTCCGTTTATGGAAAAAGTATTTCCTATTAAAAAAGAGAAGCAAAAAGAAATACCTGCGGTCACCCATGTAGATGGTACTGGACGATTACAGAGTGTTGACAAAGAGGTATCTCCAAGATATTATAACTTAATAGAAGCCTTTAGACAGAAAACGGGAGTGCCTATTCTTTTAAATACTTCATTTAATGAAAACGAACCTATTGTAAACACCCCTGCAGAAGCATATTCTTGTTTCGAAAGAACAGCTATGGATGTTTTAGTAATGGAGAATATCGTTGTTGAACGATAATATTAAAAAAACAATTTATAATTAGGCAATGAACTTTAAAAAAAGTAAAGTTAAATGAGTACAATTACTCTTTTTATCATCACATTTTTAATTCTATTTTTATGTGCGTATTTATATATAAAAGCAGCGCAGAAATTTGGAATTGAAGATGTGCCTAATCATAGAAGTTCACATTCGCTTAAAACGATAAGAGGAGGTGGTATTCTATTTGTTATATCGTTGTTTATATATTTTTTTACGCAATCTTTACCACTACCCTACCTATTTTCAGCTATATTTTTAGTAGCGGTTGTTAGTTTCGTTGATGATCTAAAAACATTGGGAACCTTGAGCAGATTGGGCGCGCAGATTATCGCTGTTGTTTTAGTATTTTATCAATTAAATCTTTTTGAGAATTCTATTTTTTTAATATTTCCGTTAATAATATTCTGTCTTGGAATTATCAATATTTATAATTTTATGGATGGAATTAATGGAATAACAGGCTTCTACTCTTTAGTAGTTTTATTATCTGTATTGGTATTGAACCATTCTTTCAACGGTATTGATTATCAAATTCTAGTTTTTGGTATTCTAGGAATTGTAGTTTTTGGCTTTTTCAATTTTAGAAAAAAAGCTATTTTCTTTGCGGGTGATATAGGCAGTATTTCTATTGGGGTTTTTATCACATTCTTACTCCTACTATTTTCATTCAAATTGAATTCACCAGTCCCTTTTATGTTCATTGCTATATACTTGGTTGACGGAGGAGTTACAATTATTTCAAGATTACTAAAGAAAGAGAATATTCTTAAACCACATAAAAGTCATTTGTACCAAAACTTTGTTCATGTTAAATCTGTAAATCATTTAACTGTTGCTGTTGGTTATGCTATAGTTCAAGCTATCGTAAATAGTATTGTTCTACTGGTTATACATAAAAGTTTGCAAACTCAACTTCTCGCTACAATACCATTAGTCCTATTATTAATTTTATCCCATGTATATCTAAATAGGAGCCTTAAACCTAGAATAGCAAATTAAGAGGTATTATCGAATTCTTTGATTTAAAAATGATATCAAACTTTTAAAAAAGTCTTATTGATAGTTTTTTTAACCGTTTCGATTAAATTGATTTTACAAAACCGATTATTCATTACTTTTGCATAGCCTATATACAACCAAAGGCTAAATGTTTAATAATCAGTGTTTTTAATATCAATTCCCCCTCTTATTTTATGTATAATCATAAACATTTAGTTTTATTTATCCTAATTAGTTTAGTATTCTCATTAAGTTTTAGTCAAGAGCTATCTTATCAAGAAGCCTTCCCAAACCTCTCATTCAATTTCCCTACCGAAATACAGCCTAGTGTAGACGGTACAAACCGCATGTTCGTCGTAGAGCAACCTGGGCTAATAAAAGTGTTTCCGAATAACGAAAATGTTACTGCACAAGAGCAAAGTACATTCTTAGATATTTCTTCAATAGTTTCTTATAGTGCTGGTCAAGAAATCGGACTTCTAGGTCTTGCCTTTCACCCTAATTACAGTACTAATGGTTATATCTTTGTTTACTATATAGACCAACCCAGTAATTATAGAATTAATATTGCTCGTTATACCGTTAACAGCACTAATCCTAACTTGATTGACGGTGATTCAAGAACAATTATAGCGCAATTCACTAAAAATCAATCAGATTCGAACCATAACGGTGGCAAAATTGCTTTTGGTCCAGATGGTTATCTATACATCTCTATTGGTGATGGCGGCGGCGGCGGAGATCCACAAGGGAATGGACAAAATTTAAATACCGTTTTTGGAAGTTTACTTAGAATCGACATTGATCTTGATGGTAATAATCCGGTAGAAACAAACACAGAACTTCCAAATGGCAATTATGAAATACCTTCGGATAACCCAAGAGTGGGTCAATCAGGATTAGATGAGCTGTATGCCTGGGGTATTAGAAATACCTGGAAATTCTCTTTTGACCCAACTGGTAATCTTTGGGGATCAGATGTAGGTCAAAATTCATACGAAGAAATAAATATAATTACCAGAGGTGGTAACTATGGTTGGAACAAATTTGAGGCTAATACAGAACCAAGTTATGGTAGCGAAACATTACTCGCTACTTCACCTGATATTAAACCAATTTTCTTTTATGATCATAGCGCATCCGATGTTTCAATAACAGGAGGATACACCTATAGAGGATCGTTAACAAGCAATAGCTTAAAGGATAAATATATTTATGGTGACTATGTTTCTGGTCGTGTATGGGCTTTAACATATAATGCAGCCAACGGAAGTACATCTAATGAATTACTCTTTAAGACCAACGGAGAGTTCATTTCCTCATTTGGTGAAGATGAAGCTGGTGAATTATATTTTTCTGATTATGGGGCGAATGCTAAATTATTTAAATTAACAGAAACCATAACAGGTCCCGAAACAACTCCCGTAAACGGAATAGGGGAATGGAAATCCCTATCTTCAGGTACAGATGGTATTGTACAATCTATTACATCATCTACCAATGGCACGAGTTACATTGCTGGATCCTTTAATTCTGCCGGCGGTATTAGTACATCAGACTTGGCTACGCTAAGCAATACTGAGGTGTGGGCATCACTTGGTAGTGGCATAGAAGGTTCTGTTCTAGCAACAGCTTTATCCCCTGAGGGAACTCTTTATATTGCAGGTGATTTCACCATAGTAAACGGCATTGAAGCTAATAATATCGCGAAGTGGAACGGTACTTCTTGGTCAGCCTTGAGCTCAGGTACAAACGGACCAATCTCAACCATAGCTTTTAATGAAAACGGAACTTTATTCGTAGGTGGTGTATTTACAACAGCCGGAGGCTTGAATGCCAATAATATTGCTAAATGGGAAAATGAATCTTGGAGCTTACTTACTGACGCTTCAACAAACATTACAGGAACAAATAATGAGGTACGATCGATACATATAGATGATGATAACAGGGTCTATATTGGCGGGAATTTTGATACTGCCGGTGGTATAGCTGCAACAAGAATTGCCTTATGGAACGGCTCTAATTGGTCTTCTCTCGGTTCTGGCACAAGTGGTTTTGTACAAGCAATGGAATCTGCAGGTGACTATTTATTTGTTGGTGGTAATTTTTCCATTGCTGGAGATAAAACTGTAAATAGAATTGCCCTGTACCACAAAAATAATAACACTTGGGAAGCATTAGGTACTGGAGTAAGTGGAAATGTAAACGCAATTACCAGCAGTGGAACTTATATATATGTTGGTGGCACATTTGATACGGCAAGTGATAACGGTACAGTTGACAAAGTAGTGAATAATATTGCTCGCTGGAGTACGGAAAATGGCTGGCAAGCTTTAGGCACAGCTACAAATGTCGGGGTAAATACTAGAGTTAATGCTTTACAGTTTATCAAGAATGAGACCGAACTTTTGGTTGGTGGTAATTTTAGTACAGCCGGAAATATCAATGCGAATAACATTGCAAAATGGGGAGAAGATTTTTGCACTAGCGAAAGTGTAACACCTGAATATTTGATTGATGGCACTTGGGATAGTGGCAGCAACAACGTAACTATAGCTGAAGGAGATGCCATAACCTTAAGCATTTTACCTAATGACATTTCCTTTACCATCACTCTACCAGGAGGTTCTGTGGTAAATAATGATTATTTAATAGAGAACACAAATACTGCACAATCTGGGACATATACTTTTACAACATCAGAAGGTTGCACTACAGATTTCACATTGACAATAGCTAGCGCAAGTAATGATGGAGATGATGATGGCGACGGTGTAATTAACACCAATGATTTATGTCCGAATACCGCAGCTGGAGCAACTACAGACACCAATGGCTGTTCTAGTGCACAATTAAATAATGATGGAGATGATGATGGCGACGGTGTATTAAATATAAATGATATTTGCCCAAATACCCCTAATGGTGGAATTGTAGATGAAAGTGGGTGTACGGTAACGTCATATCCTGCTAATCAGTTTAAAATTACTTCAACGGGTGCTTCTTGTATTGGTTCAGATAACGGATCTATATTCATTGAATCTTTAAACGATGAAGAATTTACTGCTATTATTACCGGCGAAGGTGAAAATAGAACTATTGACTTTATTGAAACATTAACTATTGCCGACTTGGCCAAAGGGGAATATAATTTATGTATATCTTCTAGCACCTCTACCAATTATCAAAATTGTTCTAAAATAATTATTACCGAACCTTTACCATTAAGTGTACTTTTAGACTTCGATGCTTTGACCAACAGCGTCAACTTAAAAATGAGTGGTGCTGATGAATATACCGTTCAAGTAAACGGTAAAAGTTTTCAAACTAGAAAAGAACAAATCAGCATTCCGTTGTTAGATGAAATTAATACGATAAGTGTTAATACTAATCAACATTGTCAAGGGGAATTTGAAGAAACGATATACTTGGGAACGACTCCAATAATTTATCCGAATCCGGTTGGTAATAGTCTATCAATAGATTTAAAAACTCTTACCCTTGATAACATTGAAATAGCTATTTTTACAGAAGCAGGAGTTTTAGTACATTCTGACAACTATAAAGTTGAAGAATCAATCATTGAAATTAATACTAGCTTATTAAGCTCAGGTATTTATTTTTTAAGATTGAAGAATGATGACTTCAATAAATCCTTCAAACTTTTAAAACAGTGAAAAAAAGCGGATTTTTAGTTTTCCTATTATTAATACTTCAATCGTGCGGTGTAGATTCAGATGTTTTGGAATACGCCAAAGATCAAATAAACATCACTCTTATCTTCCCTGAAGATGACTCTGAATGCACCGAAGGTATAATCGTTTCCGATACACAAAGCGAGCTCGTCTTTGAGTGGTCTGATGAAAATGATAATAGTCCGTACATCGTACATTTAACGAGTCTTGTAAGTTCACAGACAGAATTAATAGAAAGTGATGATACTGACGTTGCCATTACCCTAGATCGTGGCGTAGCCTATTCATGGTTCGTAACTGGAAAAATTAATAGTACTAGCGAAATCTGGAATTTCTATAATGAAGGACCAGGTTTAGAATCTTCTATACCCTACCCGGCTACAGCTATTTCCCCTGTTTCGGGAGCCTCGATATCGCAAACTAGCACATCGGTTAATTTGATATGGAATTCAGAAGATCCTGATGACGACATTGTTTCTTATGATTTATTTTTTGGTGAAGCAAAAGACCCTCAGCTTTATGGAACAGATGTTACAGAAACTAGATTTAATGATATACCAGTTGAGGCTGAAAAAATCTATTATTGGAAAATTATTACCAAAGATAGCATCGGTAATGAATCTACCTCTGAAGTCTTTACATTTTCTGTAGGTTAAAGCATATTAAAGTATTGCATTAAATTTTTAAGTTGATAATAAAAAAGCCCCTTTAGCAAATACTAAAGGGGCTTTATATAAACTATATTCCTTATTAAAATTCTAGTATCACAAACTCAGAACGTCTGTTAACTGCATGCTTTTCTTCAGGACAATAAGTATTGTCATCACACTCGTTTAATAGTTGGGTTTCACCGTAAGCTTCTGTTGTCAACTTATCGGCTGATACTCCTTTAGACAATAAATAATCTTTAGTCTTATCAACTCTTCGCTGCGATAGCCAGTCATTATATTTCGAAGTTCCTCGAGAATCGGTATGGGAAGTGATTTTCAAAGTTAATGTTGGTATTTCTTCTAAAACCTGCGCTAAAGAGTCTAGCACCTTTTTAGATGAAGAATTAACAACCGAAGAATTTAAATCAAAATATACATTTCCTAAATTCTCAATTCTCGACTTAATTTCTGTCTTACGCTTATTAATCGCATCTACTTTAGCTTTCTCAGCAGCCGCCAATGCATCTTCCTCTTGTTGTTTTTTAAGTCGCTCTGCCAATAATAATTCGTCCTTTAAACGATTAACTTCATTTATTGAATCTGTTTGACGCTGTTTCTCTTTTGCGATAGCCGCTAAAAGCTCTAGTTTTTCCTCTCCTCGTTTAGAAAGCCCTTTTTCTATACCAAATTGATAAACGGCTCCAGCTCCATACTGAATGTGATTAGAAACACCTTCTTCTTCGCTCATAGCCCATTTACCAGTAGCATTTAAGTCCAATCCCCATCTGTCTGAAAACCATGTTCTAAAACCTACAATAGCATTATAGGTTCCTCTTCCTCTATTATTAGCATCTGTATAACCAGCACCTATACCAACATAAGGATCAAACCAAGCAGTTTCACCAATTATTTTATTTAAATCATACGTAATTCTACCATCTAAGCCGAAATAATTGAT
>JANQUX010000104.1 GCA_030730545.1 Maribacter sp.
AAACTAGGCTTTTCAAAATGTAAAGTCTCTTTAGCGGTGCCTAAGTCGGTGAAGTATAATTCGGTTAAGGATTTTGAGGGTAAGCGTATTGCAACTTCATACCCGAATACTGTATTGAATTACTTGAAAGAAAAAGGCGTGAAAGCCGATTTACACATTATTAGTGGTTCTGTGGAAATTGCACCGAATATTGGGTTGGCAGATGCTATTTGCGATATTGTTTCGAGTGGTAGTACGTTGTTTAAGAACAACTTAAAAGAGGTTGAAGTAATGTTGACAAGTGAGGCTGTCTTAGCAGTTTCTCCTAAAATATCTTCAGAGAGAAAAGAACTTCTTGAAAAGTTGCAATTTAGAATTCAGGCTGTTTTAAGAGCTAGAGGTTCTAAGTATGTTTTATTGAATGCGCCTAATGATAAATTAGACGGAATTCTAAAACTTTTACCAGGTATGCGAAGTCCGACAGTTTTGCCTTTGGCAGATGAAGGTTGGAGCTCTGTACACACCGTTATCAATAAAGATAAATTCTGGGAGGTAATCGACGAATTGAAGAAAGCCGGTGCGGAAGGTATTCTTGTTTGCCCAATTGAAAAAATGGTATTGTAATTAGGCTTTTAGCTTGTAGCCTTTTGCTATTAGCTATTCTAATTTTTAATGTTTTGCCAGAAGCCAAAAGCTTAGGGCTAATAGCTAGTTAAAGAAATGAATAAAATATATAATCCTAAAAGACAAGATTGGAAAGACGTTCTTATGCGCCCGACCCAAACTGTTGCTGATATTGAAGGGTTGGTCAACACTATTTTTGAGGAAGTTAAGCTTGGCGGTGATCGTATCTTAAAAAAGTATACCGAGCAATTTGATAAGGTGAAATTAGATGATTTTTTGGTTTCACAAGATGAAATTAAGGAAGCTAAATCATTGGTTTCAGAAAATCTTAAAGCTGCTATTCAATTAGCGAAATCAAATATAGAAGTATTTCATAGGGCACAGAAAACGGGTCGTGTTGAAGTGGAAACTACAGCGGGAGTTTCTTGTTGGCAAGAGAAAAGACCGATTCAGAAAGTGGGATTGTATATTCCTGGCGGAACTGCACCTTTATTTTCTACCATTTTAATGTTAGCGGTACCTGCAACTATTGCCGGTTGTAATGAAATTGTACTTTGTTCTCCTCCTGATAAAGAAGGAAAACTGAATCCTGCTATTTTGTATACTGCAGATTTATGCGGAGTTACCAAAATTATAAAAGTAGGCGGAATTCAAGCAATCGCAGGAATGACTTTTGGTACGGAAACCATACCGCAAGTGTATAAAGTGTTCGGACCAGGAAATCAATATGTAACTGTAGCGAAGCAAATTGCAACAAAACATGGTGTTGCGATAGATATGCCTGCGGGTCCGTCAGAATTATTGGTTGTTGCCGATAATACTGCAAATGCGGCTTTTGTGGCATCCGATTTATTGAGTCAGGCAGAACATGGGGTCGATAGTCAGGTGATTTTGGTTTCTACTTCTAAAGAAATGATTGATGCAGTGGAGAAAGAGGTTGCACTTCAATTAGAAGATTTACCCCGTAAAGAAATCGCGAGGCAAGCAATTGCCAATAGTAAATTGATTTACGTTGATAATGATCAAGATGCTATTGATTTAATAAATGAGTACGGACCAGAGCACTATATTGTTTGTGTAGAAAATGAAGATTTCTATATCGATAATACGCTGAATGCGGGTTCTGTTTTTATTGGTAATTATACTCCTGAGA
>JANQUX010000105.1 GCA_030730545.1 Maribacter sp.
CAAGAAGACATTGAAAAGTTCAAAAAAATTAGAGCGAAGTATTTACTTTACTAAAGGCTGTTCACCCGTAATATCAGTCGTTGGTTTTCTATAACCCAACAAATGGATATTTCAACAAAGAGCTAATTTGACCATTAGCAACCTCATCAGGAAAAGTGTCTACACCGTAGATAATTTTCTCTCTATCTAAATGCATATAGGTGCCGAATAAACGATCCCACCAAGAGAATATATTACCGTAATTACTATCTGTATAAGGCAACACGTAATGGTGATGTACTTTATGCATATCTGGTGAAATGAGCACATAACTCAAAACTTTATCCACACCCTTTGGTAGTTTAATATTCGCATGGTTAAATTGAGATAATACTACAGAAAGACTTTGGTATAGCATGATAATACCCACCGGTGCACCAACTACAAAAACACCTACTAAAGTAAATATATAACGAATGATACTTTCTAACGGATGATGTCTATTTGCAGTAGTCGTATCTACATTATGATCCGTATGATGTACCAAATGCACCATCCATAAAGGTTTTACTTTGTGCTCTACTAAATGAGCCGTGTAAGCCCCAATCAAATCTAATAGTGCTACACCTAAAAAAACATATGCCCATAACGGCATTTCTGGTAACCAATTAATAATTCCGAAATCATTGGCAACTGCCCAATCAGAAGTTTTTAATAATAAAAATGCCAACGGAAAATTGATAACTATCGTAGTCAGTGTAAAAAAGAAGTTAGGCAGCGAATGCTTCCATTTATTATAGCTCCCATTAAATAACGGCACGATACCTTCTAGTATCCAAAAAAATGTGATTCCGCCAACTAAAATCAGTGATCTGTGAGCTGCAGGGATTGATTCGAAATATGTTATAAGTTGTTCCATTAAATGAGGGAGTCGTTAAAGTTATGAGCCGCAAAAAATATTTTAAAAATCTAACTAATGTATCTTCAATAAATAAATGTGAATTCTAATATATTCGCAGCTAATCACCCAATATAATAAACTTTTGTTGATTTAATACCTTATATATGTACTTTTCAAGAATCCCTTTTTAAAAATTTAACCCTTGAATATTTACTAAAACTCACAGATTATGGGCAGATGATTACTGATTTTCAGCCAATAAGATACTGGTCCTATTTCGATAGTTTTTAAGCTTTTTACCAATTCTCGGCTTCCGAAAATATAATTATTTCCTCCAAACCGTTTTAAATCTTTCAAAAACGATGAGCATATCTTCTGTGGGTTCTTCTCCGTTTTCAGCCATTACACTTTCAAAATAACTCCAATGCGCTTTTCGCCATTTATTTAGAGCCTCTTTATCGGTTCCCATATCCAATGCTGCTAACGACTCTGAAAGTTGGTTAAATGGAATAGTATCAACGTTAGTAATTTCAATGACAGCTCGTGCTTTACCATCAAAATCTGTTATAATATGATTTGTACCAATTTGTGACAAATCAGCTTCTGCTTCAACATACCATTGATACAATCCTGAAGTAGTAGCGGTCTTTTTTCCGTTTACTGTCAACGCCGCCAATCTTTCGGCATCTTCTTTATTATCATGAAAAAACCAAGATTCGGGTAATTCTTCTTTGTTAGCTTGAGGGTTAGATTCGGTATAGTCATTCCACATTTCATAGACAGATGCGTCAATGCCATTTTCTGTTGCTAATTCTTTCTTAGAGTCGTTCTTGCAGCTTATTAGTATTAAAATCAGGAGTATGGATAAGTG
>JANQUX010000106.1:0-1467 GCA_030730545.1 Maribacter sp.
ACTCTTGGTAGCCTTTGTAGCTGGGGCGTTCGCCATGGCAACCACCAATGGCGGAATAGGTCTTTACCCTATCGCGGTAAGCAGTGCTTTGGCTATTTTCGGAATCAGTTCTGTATCTGGTGATGCCTTCGGATGGATAATTTGGATTGCACAGACACTAATGATAGTTGTATTTGGTGCAATATCTTTTCTTTTATTACCGTTATTAAACAGAAGTAAATAGTAACCTTCAACTAATAATTACTTTTTATGCGCTATGTATCTTTAATATTCGCACTTTTATTTGGGATGACTTCCTATTCTCAAGTGACACAAGAAATTTTCGAATCTTTTAAACTTCAAGAAAGAAGGGACGTACATTACTTTTTTCCTGAAAATATGGACGAAACCAAAAAGTACCCTTTAATCATCGTACTTGACGGAGAATATCTTTTTGAACAGGTAGTAGCAACATCAAAATTTTATAGCCGCTTTCATGGTATGCCACAAAGTATTGTTGTCGGCGTCAACCAAAGCGAAAATGACCTTAGATATGAAGATTGTGCCTTTGATCCCGAAAGTGGTCTACCGTCTGAGAAAGGCAAACGCTTTTTTGAATTTATTGGTATGGAGCTTATACCTTACCTAGACCTCAACTACAGTACGGCGCCATTTAAAATGATTGTGGGCTACGATATTACCGCCAACTTTATGAACTATTGGCTTTTTAAAGATAATTCTATATTCGACGGTTATGTTAGCATATCACCAATACTTGCACCTGAAATGGAAAGCAGAGTACCAATGCGGTTAGCCACTTTCGAAAATCAAATTTTTTATCAATTGATCGTAGAGGGCGAAGACAATAAAGAAAAGCAAACAATTATGGCTCTTGATAAGGGTATTAAAGGAGTAAAAAAAGAATCCTTACATTACTTCTTCGATGAATATACCAATGCCGACCATATCTCTGTCGCCACCTACGGTATCGGAAAAGCGTTAGATAATATATTTGGTATGTTCAAGCCTATTAGTCCGAAAGAATATAAAACTCAAATTCTTACTAGCGAAGAGCCTGTTTACAACTATTTAGAAAACAAATACCAGGGCATCGTAGATATGTTCGGTTTTAGCAAGCCAGTTGAGCTAAACGATATTATGGCAATATATGCGGCATCTAGAAAGAAAGAAGATTTTGAGTCGCTAAAACCCTTAGCTGACCTTTGTAAAAAAGAATACCCGGAAACAATGCTCGGGTTTTATTTTGAAGGGGAGTACTATGAGCAACTTGGCGAACCAAAGAAAGCATTAAGCACATTTGAAAAGGCTTTTCAAATGAAAGAAATAGATTTTTTAACTAAAGAAATGGCCCTTGAAAAAATGGATGCTTTAAAAGCCGATTTTGGTTTTTAAAGAATAGTATTAAACGGCTAGTCCCAAATTAGCCCAACCTACTTAATTATGATTAAAATTGACGCAATGTACTTC
>JANQUX010000106.1:1477-8957 GCA_030730545.1 Maribacter sp.
TCTCCGGACTGCTCTGTACCTATTTTGGATTAAAAGGAGAATTTATTTTAACCTATAACGGCATTGCCCTATTTATGGCTTGGGCATCATTTTTTCTCGCTTTTAGTGCTTTTAAAAAAGAAAGATCTAGTGATAGTTAGATCATAATTTCATTCTTAGATGTACTCATTCTAAACTTCTTGCTACCTTTAGCCTTTTCGATAAAAGCTAAAGATGGCCAAGACAAAAACTGCATTTTTTTGCCAAAATTGTGGAACCCAATATGCAAAATGGGTAGGACAGTGTTCTGCCTGTAAACAATGGAATACCGTTGTTGAAGAGGTAGTGCAAAAAGAAGAGAAAGCAAGCTGGAAAACTCCTTCTCAGACATCAAAAAGAGTTTCTAAACCTCTTTTGGTCAATGAAATCAGTATTGAAAAAGAAGTACGCCTCAACACCTTTGACCTTGAGTTCAATAGAGTTCTTGGTGGCGGCTTAGTACCTGGCGCCCTAGTTTTACTTGGCGGTGAACCTGGTGTTGGAAAAAGTACGCTCCTTCTTCAAATTGCTTTAAAACTACCCTATAAGACACTATATGTTTCTGGTGAAGAAAGCCAAAAACAGATTAAAATGCGGGCCGATAGAATTCACCCAAACAGCCAAACTTGTTTTATTCTAACGGAAACTAAAACTCAAAATATCTTTAAACAAATTGAAGCTACAGAACCAGATATTGTAGTAATCGATTCTATACAAACATTACACTCAGATTATATAGAGTCTGCCGCAGGTAGTATTTCTCAAATTCGGGAATGTACGGCAGAGCTTATAAAATTTGCTAAAGAGACGAACACACCCGTAATACTTATCGGTCATATTACTAAAGATGGTTCTATTGCAGGACCTAAAATTCTAGAACACATGGTCGATACCGTTCTACAATTCGAGGGTGATCGAAACTATGTATATCGTATTCTGAGATCGCTAAAAAACAGATTCGGATCAACCGCAGAGCTTGGTATATATGAAATGCAAGGCAGCGGATTACGCGAAGTCAATAATCCGTCAGAAGTATTGATTTCTAAAAACGACGATGGATTAAGTGGTACCGCCATTGCCTCGACCGTTGAAGGTATGCGCCCATTACTTATAGAAATTCAAGCTTTAGTGAGTACAGCTGTTTACGGCACACCTCAACGTTCTACAACTGGCTACAATGCCAAAAGACTAAACATGCTATTGGCCGTATTAGAAAAACGGGCAGGTTTTAAACTTGGAGCAAAAGATGTTTTCTTGAATATAACCGGTGGTATTTCAGTAGACGATCCTGCAATCGATTTAGCCGTTGTTGCAGCAATTTTATCGAGCAATGAAGACATCCCTATTGACAAGGGTATTTGCTTTGCTGCCGAAGTTGGGCTAGCTGGCGAAATTAGACCTGTACAAAGAGTGGAGCAACGAATTCTTGAAGCCGAAAAGCTCGGGTACACTACTATTATCATTTCAAAAAATAATAAAATAGGACTTAAATCGACCAAAATAAAAATTCTATTGGCTTCTAAAATCGAAGAAGTGGCAGCTAATTTATTCGGCTAGCGCTTATCTCTCATAATTCTAGCCAAAACCATTATAATTATTATTACTACAAGAATGAGGACTATTTGTCCAAATCCCACTTTTAACAGTACTAGGCTTCCCATATTATGGTGCTGGATTTGGTATTGAATTGTGAATAGCTTCTATTTTTTCGATAATATCATCAGACAAATCAACATCTATACTGCCAATATTTTCTTCTAGTTGCCTAATGCTAGTAGCACCAATAATAGTACTGGTAACAAAAGGTCTTGTATTTACAAATGCCAATGCCATTTGCGCAAGGGTTAGGTCATTGACTTGTGCCAATTCATAATATCTTTTTGTAGCCTCAACAGCTCTTTCGCCGATATATCTATTATATTGAGGAAAAAGACTCAACCTTGAACCTTCGGGCATTCTATCACCCAAATACTTTCCACTTAACGCACCAAAGCCCATAGGGGAATATGCCAGTAAGCCTACTTGCTCTCTCATAGCTATCTCTGCCATACCAACTTCGAACAATCTATTCAATAAACTATAAGGGTTTTGAACCGTTATTGTTCTTGGTAATGTACCATGTACTTTACTTTCTTCTAAAAATCGCATGGTACCCCAAGGTGTTTCGTTCGATATACCTACATGTTTAATTTTACCTTCACGTATTAAATCGCGCATGGTTTCTAAAACCTGATGAATATTATCTTCCCAATGGTCAGATATATCATGCTTATAGCCTCTTTGACCGAAATAATTAGTGCTTCTGTCTGGCCAATGAAGTTGATATAAATCGATATAATCTGTCTGCAAACGTTCTAAACTACCTTCAACTGCATCAATTATCGATTCTCTAGTAAATCCGGTAGTTCGAATAAACTTCGTCATTTCGGCTTTTCCGGCAATCTTAGTAGCTAGTACTATGTCTTCCCTATTGCCATTCTTCTTAAACCAATTACCAATAACTTTCTCGGTAGCGGCATATCTATCTTTATGCGCAGGAACGGGATATAATTCTGCCGTATCTATAAAGTTAACACCGTTATCAATGGCAAAGTTTATTTGCTCATGCCCCTCTTCCTCGGTATTTTGATTACCCCAGGTCATTGTGCCCAAACAAATTTTACTTACTTCAATATCTGTATGCGGTAAATTGGTATAGATCATTCAACTATTCTATTTGCTAACATTAAACGCAAAACTACTAAATATTTTGAGGGTAGTTGTACCCATATAGTTAACTCTCTACCTCTATCAATATTGGGCAGTGATCACTATGTTTTGCTTCAGACAAAATTACCGATCTAGACAGCCTATCTTTCAATGTAGCGGCTACCATGGCATAGTCTAAACGCCAACCCTTATTGTTATTTCTAGCATTCGCCCTATAACTCCACCAGGTATAATTATCTGGCTCAGTATTAAACTCCCTAAAACTATCTATGAATCCGCTTTTCATGAAATCTCCTATCCACTCTCTTTCAACTGGTAAAAATCCTGATACGTTTTTTAAGCCCACAGGATTGTGAATATCTATAGCTTCATGGCAAATGTTATAATCGCCCAATACAATTAAATTAGGTTTTGTCAACCTCAATGCATTGGCATATTCTTGAAAATCTGCCATGTACGTAAGCTTAAAATCTAAACGCTGCATATTTGTGCCTGAAGGCAAATACATGCTCATAATAGAAATATCTCCGAAATCGGCACGAATATTTCTTCCCTCAAAATCCATATACGCTATGCCAGTGCCAAAAACCACATCATCTGGTTTTGTTTTTGAAAGTATGGCCACGCCACTGTAACCTTTCTTTTGCGCACTGTACCAATAATTGTATTTATAACCTACGTCTTCAAATAATGAAAGATTCAGCTGATCCTCATTTGCCTTAATTTCTTGCAAACAAACTACATCTGGTGAAACTGCCACCAACCAATCTAAAAATCCTTTTTTTAATGCCGCCCTAATTCCATTTACATTGTAAGAAACAATCTTCATGTGTCTTCATTTTGGCTTAAAAATAAAAAAGAGTTGAAGATTATAGGTGCTTACTTTCTATTAAAATCATAATTTCACAGCTTTTAAATCTTATTTGCATTTTAAAACGCATCTTATGAACAAATATATTTTTTCTATTCTCGTATTATGTATAACAACTTCATCATTTGCACAGGCGTATCGTGATAGTGATAATAGCCATGAAGTAAAATTAAATATTGGTCAATTTTTGGTTACTACCACCATTGAATTCGGTTACGAATATTATCTTAATGAAGACACTAGTATTGGAGGAACTATGTATTTTGATGGTAAAGCAACAGATTACAATGGTAATTTCGGTATTGGACCAAATTTAAGGGCTTATTTTGGTTACGGACCTAAAAGTGGTCTTTTCGCAGAAGTATTCGGTCTGTATTATACTGGTGAAGATGATGTGGATTCTGAAGTTCTAGGCAATAGAAACTACGACTATTCTACTGTAGCACTAGGTCTAGGTGGCGGTTATAAATGGGCTACAAGAAGCCAAAAATTTACCATCGAATTAAATGGAGGGCTAGGTAGAAACATTAATCCTGAAGATTTTCAAGATGACTTTATGTTCAAAGCCGGTTTATCTTTAGGTTACCGCTTTTAATAGGTATTTTTGGGGTTTATCATCCTATGAAAAAACTAGTATTCTTAGTATTATTTATTAAAATCTCTTCAAGCCTTTTTGCACAGAATACTGTCGAAAAAGATAGTGTTACCCAATTAAACGAAGTTATTGTAATAGACACGCTTACGGCAAAAAATGCTATTGGCATTATCCCGTCACAGACCATTGGCGCATCCACATTTGCAAATTATAGTCCCGTTGATTTTATTAGTTCAATTAATCAAGTTTCTGGTGTCTATGCGTTATCGGGTGCTTTGAACACCAATAGAATAACGATCAGAGGTGTGGGCGCACGAACACCTTTTGGCACCGATAAATTAAGACTTTACTACAACAATATTCCTATTACAAACGGAACGGGATCTTCAACTATTGAAGCGTTCGACCTAGAAAACCTAACCTCTGTTGAAATCATTAAAGGACCAAAAGGAACTGGATTTGGAACTAATTTAGGCGGAGCAATTATCTTGAATACCAAACAACTGAGCGACCAACCTACTAAGCTCACCAATAACACTACCATTGGTTCTTACGGATTATTTAAAAATAGTTTAGGATTTACTCACTCACAGGAGGATTTTTACATGACGCTTCAATACGGTCATATGGAAATTGACGGATATCGTGATAACAATAGATTTGAACGTGACGGAATTCTATTAAATACAATTTTTAAACTTTCAGCTAAAAGTGAAATTGGACTTCTGATAAATCATATTGACTACTCGGCTCAAATCGCTAGCTCAATAAGTCAAGAAGATTTCGATGAAGACCCTACCCAAGCTGCATTTACTTGGCAATCAGCCAAAGGATATGAAGATAACAATTATAGCCTAATAGGGCTTTCTCATACCTATTACGCAAATTCTAATATTAAAAATACGACCAGTTTATTTTACACTTATTTAGACCATTATGAACCTGCGCCGTTCAATATTTTAGATGAATACACTAATGGCTACGGTTTTAGAACCTTATTCTCTGGTAAAATAAATATTTCTGAAAATGATTTATTATACACCTTCGGCGCTGAACTTTATAAAGATGAATACTCATGGGGAACTTTTGAAAACCTTTATAGAGATAACAATGGTAACGGAAGCTTACAAGGAGACAGATTATCTCAAAACAAAGAGTTTCGAAGCCAAATCAATGCTTTCGCAACAGCTTCTTATTCATTTACGAATAAATTGACCGTACAATTAGGATTAAACAGTAATAAAACTCAATATGATTTTAGAGATTTGTTTAACTCTGGCGAAACAAATACAAGTGCCAATAGGGACTTTAAAACCTTATTCTTACCTAGTTTAGATGTCAACTATGCTATTACCCTATTAAACCAATTGTATGCGAACATTAGCCGCGGATTTTCTAACCCGAGTTTAGAAGAAACATTAACCCCTGACGGAATCATAAACACCGATATTGTTCAAGAAACGGGCACAAACTACGAAATTGGCATTGAACATAAAAGCAAAGATGATAGGCTAAAATTGGATGTCGCTTTTTACCTAATGCCCATTAATAATTTACTGGTCGCCAAACGCGTTGGCGACAACCAGTATATTGGGCGTAATGCGGGTAAAACCAAACATCAAGGTGTTGATCTAGACTGGAGTTATCGCATTAACTTAACCAATAAAATAACGATATCACCATTTATAAGCTACACCTATAGTAATCATAAATTCGTTGATTTCATAGATGAAGAGGCTGATGCAGATTACTCTGAAAATGCATTAACAGGTGTGCCAAAAAACAAAATAAATTCTGGAATACAGACGAATTTCGGAAACGGATTGTTTGCAAATATTACCCATCAATTTATTGATGAAATACCGTTAACAGATGCGAATTCACTTTATAGTGACTCCTTTAATTTATTGAACATTAAAGTGGGCTACAAAAATCAGATAACAGAAAAATTACGTGTAGGTATAGATTTTGGCATCAATAATCTAATGGACACAAAGTATGCCCAATCAGTATTAATAAATGCTACAGGATTTGGAGGAAATGCCCCAAGGTATTTCTACCCTGGGAACACTATTAATTATTATGGTGGTGTAAAACTGAATTACACCCTATAAACTATTCCATTTTTTTCAACCAAGTACTCATATCGACCGCATCGTGAATAATACCTTTCAATGCCGATATAGCAACACGTTCTTGCTCCATAGAATCTCTATGTCTAATAGTAACAGTTTGGTCTTCTAAAGACTGGTGGTCAACAGTAATACAAAACGGAGTACCATTGGCATCTTGTCTTCTGTATCGTCTACCTACAGCATCTTTTTCATCATAAGTAACATTAAAATCCCACTTAAGATCATCAATAATTTCTTGTGCAATTTCTGGTAGACCATCCTTTTTAAGTAATGGTAATATAGCAGCTTTTACAGGTGCCAAAACAGCTGGTAACTTAAGTACTGTTCTAGTTGTATTGTTCTCCAATTCTTCCTCTTTAAGCGAGTTAGAGAATACTGCCAAGAACATTCTATCTAAACCAATAGAAGTCTCTAGCACATAAGGAACATAGTTTTTATTTACTTCGTGATCAAAATATTGTAATTTCTTACCAGAAAATTTCTCGTGACTACTTAAATCAAAATCGGTACGAGAGTGTATACCCTCTAATTCTTTAAATCCGAATGGAAAACGGAATTCTATATCAGAAGCTGCATCTGCATAATGTGCTAGTTTCTCATGGTCATGAAAACGATAATTATCTTGACCTAAACCAAGTGACAAGTGCCATTTCATTCTTTTTTCTTTCCAGATTTCATACCACTCTTTCTGGGTACCTGGTTGTATAAAGAATTGCATTTCCATTTGCTCGAACTCACGCATTCTAAAAATGAACTGTCTAGCAACAATTTCATTTCTAAAAGCCTTACCGGTTTGTGCAATTCCGAAAGGAATTTTCATACGACCAGATTTCTGAACATTCAAGAAATTTACAAAAATACCTTGTGCAGTTTCTGGTCTAAGAAATAGATCCATTGCTGTTTCTGCATTGGCACCTAATTTTGTGCCGAACATTAAATTGAACTGCTTTACCTCTGTCCAGTTTTTAGAACCTGACATTGGGCAAGCGATATCTAATTCTTCAATTAGCGCTTTTACATCGGCTAGATCTTCTTCTTGTAAAGATTTTGCCAATCTACTTAAAATGGTTTTACCTTGCTCTTGATATTCAACTACACGTTGGTTCGTTTGCAAAAACTGTTCTTTATCAAAAGCTTCGCCAAAACGTTTTT
>JANQUX010000107.1 GCA_030730545.1 Maribacter sp.
GCATTACCTTAAATAGCGAAAGTGCTGCAGGTAGTAGCAGCACATGGGTAATTACTGATGACCAAAATACTATTCTTGGTCTACCACCAACTTTAGAAGCCGTACAAGGTGTTGACTTCGATGCTGCTGGTGCAGGTACTTGTTTTGTATGGTTCCTAAGATATGAAGATGGGCTAACCGGACTCGAAGTAGGCTTAAATACAAGTAATTTTGTAGGCTCGTTTGATTTGTCGAACGCTATTGAAGTACAAAGAAACGAAACCTTGGCAGGTGTTCTTTCGGGTGGCCCTTATGAATTTACCGTAGATGGTAAAGCTGATTTCGTTACCGATATTTCTTTAGATGGAGAAAATGCAATAGGTAGCAATAGCACGTTTGTCATTACCGATGATCAATTGAACATTCTTGGATTACCACCTACATTAGATGCTGTAAAAGAAGTTGATTTTGATATGGCCGGTGCCGGAGTTTGTCTTATCTGGTATTTACGATATGAAGATGATTTAATCGGTGCAGAAGCGGGTATGAACGCAGGCGAACTTGAAGGCTGCTTTAGTTTATCTAACGCTATTCAAGTTACTCGTTTAGATGCGGCAAATGCGGGAACCATTTCTGGCGGACCGTTTAACTTTTGTGTTGACGGTGAAGTTGATAATGTGTATGGTATTACACTAGATAGCGCCGAAGCTAATGGAAGCAATAGTAGCTGGGTGATTACAGATGAACAAGGTAACATTTTAGGTCTTCCACCAACATTGGAAGCAGTAGAAGGGGTAAATTTTGATGGAGCAGGAGCTGGTACATGCTTAATATGGTATTTGCGTTACGAAGGTGAATTGAGCGGACTAGCTGTTGACATGAATGCAAATGACCTACAGGGGAATTTTAATTTATCTAATTCAATTGAAGTGGTTAGAAGTAAAACAGAAGCAGGTGTTTTAACTGGCGGTCCATATAAATTCTATGTTGATGGTGAAGCTGACTATGTAACCGATATTATGCTAGATGCCTCTGAAGCTTCAGGTACTAACAGCACATGGGTAATTACTGATGAGGAATTAAATATTCTTGGACTTCCACCAACTATTGATGCTGTAAAGGGAGTGAATTTTGATGCTGCCGGTGTTGGTACTTGTTTAATCTGGTATTTAAGATATGAAGATGGTTTAGAAGGTGCAGCCATGGGCAATAACGCCGCAGACTTAACCGGATGCTTTGATTTATCTAACCCTATTGAAGTTCAAAGAGTACAAGGTGTAAATGCAGGTACTTTAGAAGGTGGTCCGTTTAGCTTTTGTGTTGATGGTGAAGTAGACAATGTATATGGTATTACATTAGATAATTCCAACGCATCAGGTACTCAAAACACATGGGTCATTACCGATGATCAAGGAAAAATTCTAGGCCTACCTCCTACTCTTGAAGCTGTTGAAGGTGTGAATTTTGATGGAGCAGGTGCAGGGACTTGTCTAATATGGTACGCACGTTACGAAGGTGAAATTACAGGTCTTGCGGTAGATATGAATGCGAATAACGTTACAGGAAATTTTGCACTATCGAACCCATTGACTGTGGTAAGAACAAAACCTGAAGCAGGTACAATTACGGGAGGTCCGTTTGAATTTATAGTCGATGAAACTGCTGATTATGTAACTGGCATTTCTCTAAGTAATGAAAATGCTTCTGGAGCAAATAGTTCTTGGATTATTACCGATGAGTCTGGTAAAATACTTGGATTGCCACCAACTTTAGCGGATGTAAAAGCTGTGGATTTTAACGCTGCCGGAGAAGGAACATGCTTTATCTATTACATTAGATACGAAGATGGATTAACAGGTATGGAACCTGGCTGGACATTTGATGAATTCAATGGTTGCTTTGATATTTCAAACAATATAAAAGTGGTTCGCAAGGTTCATTAAACCAAATATATTCAATAAAAAAGGCTCTGTAAATATTACTACAGAGCCTTTTTAAATTTTACTAAAAGATATTATGCCGAGTTTCTACTTGCATTAATATTGCCATAAAGAGAACGGGTTACTATTTTCTCGTATAGTTCTTTATACTCTGTACCCTCACCTATTCTTTGAAGTGCGTATTGCTGTATGACCAATAACGGTAAAACAATATTCTCTCTAATTTTTATAGACTCCCTAGATATAGCCTCTTTTTGCATTAAAATATCCATGCCTGATAATTTCAACAACATTGCTTTAGAAAGCTGATATTCGGCATGTAATATTTCCCAAAAGGCACCGTATTCTTCATTCTCTTTCATATAGCTAGTCAATTCAAAATAGCATTTGGTAAGACTCATCATACTATTCATCATTAAAGCTTGAAAAAACGGGACTTCTTCATAAATTCTTTTGGCTTCATCAAATCTGCCATCATCCTCTAAGTTTTTAAGAGCAGTACCTATACCATAATAGCCAGGTACGTTTTGTTTTAACTGACTCCAAGAACCCACAAAAGATATGGCACGCAAATCTGATAACTCTAGCTTTGCTTTGTTTCCTCTTTTACCTGGTCTACTTCCAATATTCGCTTTTGTATAGTACTTAAGTGTACTCATATTTTCTAAATATGGCATAAACTTATCATGGTGTTTTAGGTCGTCATACTTTTTAAAACTCATTTCAGACATTTCTTCTATAAGGGCTCTATCTGCATCTGAGATTATAATTTCTTTTTCAAGTATGGTATTTGACAAACCAGCCGTTAACAACTGCTCACTATTATAAATGAACTGTTCTTTTGTACCGTAAGTACTGGTTATGGTCTGCCCTTGAATGGTAAGTTGAATTTCATTATTTGCAACCTTATTGGTCTGCGCCGCATAAAAACGATGTGTTTTACCACCACCTCTTGCTGGTGGACCTCCCCTACCATCAAAGAATATAGCTGCTATATCATGTTCATCGCAAACCTCTGAAAGTTCTTCCTTAGTTTTTAATATAGACCAGTTCGCTTTTAAGTAACCACCATCTTTGGTTCCGTCAGAGAAACCAAGCATAATAGACTGCTTATTGTTTCTATTTGTAACGTGCGCTTTATATTCTGGTAAATTGAATAAGAACTGCATGGTAGCCTGCGCGTTATCCATACCTTTCATAGTTTCGAATAACGGAACTATATCAAAAGTAATCTCCTTATTTGCCCAACCACACCATCTAAAAAGTGCGTAAACGAAAAGTATAGAGAATACATCTTCTGAGTTACTTATAATATATCTATTGCAACCTTCTTCGCCATTCTTATCTTGTATGGTCTGTAATTGAAGTATATTCTTGATGGTATCTTTTACAATATCCTCTTCATAATCATCTGCCACCAATTGTAAATTCTCATTTAGCAGAATATTAATCAATTTTTCTTCAGATAATTCGCTTAAATCCTCCTTAATTAGTCCGTTTTTCTTCAAAACGTCGGTCATTACCTTAGTATGCATACTATGATCTTGACGTATATCTATGGTTGCAAAATGAACTTTAAAGATTTTTACTTTATCGATAAATTTCTCTAAATCTCTTAAATAAAGACTTTGATACTTTTCAATCAGTATTAATCTAATTTGTTGTAACGGTAATATTAAATCATCGTAACCTATATCTTTCGAACTATCGAACATAGCCGTATAAAGATTGGACCTCAACTTTTGCAAGGGAGCTTGTACATCTTTAAATGTAAGTTTATGTACTAGCCCTTTTAAATCATTATAGTAGCACTTCATTAAAGTTAAACGAAGCTCGTTCATTACATCTTTTGTAATATCTGCCGTTACGAACGGGTTACCATCACGATCACCACCAGGCCAGAAACCTAGTTTTACTATATCATGATTTTCAAAACTCTTTGATCCTACGCTACCTTTTATATACGCATACATATCGCCAATGGCATCGTAATAGACATGACGTAAAGTATAGATAATATTCTTCGCCTCGTCTAAGGGTGTAGGCTTGGTCGCATTTATTAATGAGGTAAGACCTAACTGTTGTAGTCCCACATCAATCTCATCTATTTTATCTTCAAGAATCAAGGTTCTTAAATTGGTAATAATATCTAGTACCGCAGGGGTATAAAATTGTGTAGGGTGAGCGGTTAATACAATTCGAGCACTGAAGGTGCTTAACTTATCCCAAATAGTATCCCATGAATTATTCTTTTCAACGAATTGAAAATAATCTTTCAATGATAATGAACTTGAATGTTTATGCAGTTTCGGAAATGCCGCATCTTCGACACTATCATAAAGTACCACTTGGCGTTCTACATACTGTATGATGCGGAACATGAAATCTAATTGTTCTTTTTCAGATTCTATTTCTACGAAATTCTCAAAAAAGTTTTCTAGAATTTCTTTCGGATTTAGACCCTCGCTCAACCCCTTTTCAGATTGATTCAGCAATAACGGAATCAACATACCTACATTCTCTATATTCTTATAGGGTAGGTTTAGAAATAGACTGTTATAGACGTTAAATTTATTTTGGACAGATTTCTTAAACTCTGCCAACCTTTCTTGTTGTTGCATATATTAAAAACTTAGGGCCATACCGTTATGGCAATCTTGCTAAAATTCGAATATAAATATCGCTATTCCAAGAGAATTTGAAGAATGATTTTTGTGAAATATCATATTCATAGAAGTATACCACAAAATAGTGCGTATTGACAACAGATATTCCAAAATACGTGATATGCTATCTATCTTTACAATGTAAATAAGTAATAAAATTTTTCATTTTCATATAGTGTTCTCGTAAAAGAGTCTTGTTTTAAAAACAAGACTCTTTTTAGTTTATACTGTTTTGAAAATCTATTTTCTGTTAGAAATACTCTTTATATTGAAGCGCTCTAAAATCGACTGTATTAAAACTAGGATTTTTCAGCTTCATCACCTTATAACTTTTAAGACTACCCACCGCCCTATTTGCAGCCCCAGATGGCGTAATTAAAGAAACCGTTCTTATTACCTTTTTAGTAATAGGATGTGTAAATTCGTGAATTCTAGGTACTTCATCAGAAATTTTTGTAAAAGAGACCGCATGCTCTTTTAAATGTTTTCTAAAAAAATATTCGGGTCCGTTTTTTACTGTTTCCCCCAGTAAATAGAATCGTGCGCACTTTGGTATACTTTTCTAAATAACTCAAGACATCTCTTAATTCAATATTTTGCATACCAATATCTGAGGCATCTATTTTCGTTCGTTCTGCGGAAGCTACTATATCACATACTCCAATCTTTCTTGTTCTTAAGAAGTATTTTCGTTGTTCTATTGCATAAGTACTAGTTTGGAATTTTAGGTTTAAATCGAAAATACTATCTAAAATAGGCCATAGTTGCCCATCTCTACTACCATAACAAAAATTAACATCACCTTCTTTCAACTCTTTTGTCGTAAAACGTGGCGGTGGCAACGTACCTACAATTAGTTTTTCGGTATCATGGTCAATAAAAGGTTCGTAAGGGTGAGTATGCTTAAATACGTATTGCATTAGTGTTTTATTCTCTTGAGCATATAATACACTCTAATGATTTCTAAATTACTAACTTTAAAAGAAACGTAAATAAACGAATTATGGGCAAGGGAGATAAAAAATCGAAAAAAGGAAAAATATCTAATAATTCTTACGGAGCCAGAAGACCTCGTAAAATTAAAAAAAGACCTACTGTAGAGGACAAAATCAAAATCAATAGAAAGAAATAATCTTATTCGTCGATTTTAAAAGTCAAACCTACTTGGTTATCGGCATCTAAAGTAATCTCATAAGTATAAAAGCCAATCGGCAGGGAATCTGTAGATACCTCGGTCGGAAAATAATTTATACTGGTAGAATCTGTTAAAATAGAAATAGATGCAGTTGGGTACGCGGTTTCAAACTCCATATATTCAGAGAACTTACCAGCTTCAATATTCTCGTAAACGGTATCTTTTTCAGCAATACGTACTTCTGTAAAAAATAGTTCGGTGCTATTTTGAATACGAATATTAACCAAGCTAACATTGTCATCTCTATCGGTACAAGAGAATAGTAAAACAACACAAATAACAGAAAGTAAAAAAACCCTTTTCATAGACGTATTTTATATATCTAAAGAACGAAAAAGTGTAGATTATATTTTATCTAATAAATACGGGTTCATTTTGTTTTAGGGTGTGTTCTTGACTAAATTCATAATCATCTAAATTAAACCCTTTAATATCTGTAAGTGTTTTGGCATCTGAATCTAAAATATACCTAACCATGGCACCTCTTGCCTTCTTTGCAAAAAAGCTAATAATCTTCAGTTTATCGTTTTTCCAATCTTTAAAAATAGGCGTGATAATTTCTGCCTTAATATTTTTAGGTTGTAATACGCTATAATATTCGTTGCTTGCCAAATTAACAAGCAACTCACCATCTTCCATTTCATTGTTTAAATGATCCGTAAGTCTATTGCCCCAGTATTGATATAGGTTTTTATTTCTACCTATTTGTAACGACGTGCCCATTTCTAAGCGATAAGGCTGCATAAGATCTAAAGGTTTTAGCACTCCATATTGCCCTGACAAAATTCTAAGACTTTGCTGTAGTTTATCTATTTTTTCTTCGGATAAGGTATAAGCATCTAAGCCCGTATACACATCGCCACTAAATGCATAAACTGCAGGTCTGGCATTATTTGGCGTAAACGGTATCGTAAAATCTTGATTACGCTGCCAATTCAATTGCGCCAAATTATCAGATATAGACATTAGTTCTGAAAGTACTTTAGGCTTCTTTTTTCTTAAAATCTTATTTAGCTTTTCAGCATCTTTTATAAATTCTGGCGAAGTAAATTTTGTCGTAGGCAGCTCACTTTCATAATTCAATGACTTAGCCGGAGAAATAACAATTTTCATAGTAAAATTTTAATAGCCCAAAAATATACAGGATATATAGATAGTCCAACAAAAGATAAAAAAGAGTTTATATAGCAGTATCAAAGAATCTTATTCTATGCTGTTCTTACCATAACTACGCCATTTTTCAATAGCATTTGTCATGTCTTCTGGCACTTCTGAATCGAAACTCATATGCTTACCGGTCACCGGATGTACGAACCCCAAAGTCTTTGCATGTAAGGCTTGTCTTGGTAATAATTTAAAGGTATTATCTACAAATTGCTTGTATTTCGTAAATGTAGTTCCCTTTAAGATTTTTTCGCCACCGTAACGCTCATCATTAAATAACGTATGGCCTATGTATTTCAT
Source organism: Maribacter sp. (assembly GCA_030730545.1). Taxonomy (GTDB): domain Bacteria; phylum Bacteroidota; class Bacteroidia; order Flavobacteriales; family Flavobacteriaceae; genus Maribacter. Next base: position 7,245 of record JANQUX010000107.1, read on the forward strand.
ATGCACACGAATTTGATGTGTTCTACCCGTTTCTAACTTACAAGATACCAGTGTTACATAACCCAACCTTTCTAACACTTTAAAATGTGTAACGGCTTCTTTGCCATCTTCCCCTTCAGGAAAAACATGCATCTGTAACCGGTTCTTAGGGTGTCTGCCCACATTACCAATTACCGTACCTTCGTCTTCTTCTATATTACCCCAAACAAGAGCAATATATTCTCGCTCAGAAGTTTTGTCGAAGAATTGTTTTGCCAAATGGGTCATAGCCGCTTCGGTCTTAGCAACTACTAATAGACCAGAAGTATCTTTATCTATTCGATGTACCAAACCTGGTCTTTCGTTACTGTTCGCCGGTAAATTATCTGTATGAAAAATTAAGGCATTTATTAAAGTTCCCGAGTAATTACCATGACCTGGGTGTACCACCATGCCTGCAGGTTTATTGACCACCATTAATACATCATCTTCGTAGACAATGTTTAAAGGAATATCTTCTGGAACCAATAAAAACTCATGTGGCGGATGCTCAAATAACACCTTTACCACATCACCGGCCTTTACCTTATAATTAGACTTTACAATATCGTCGTTAACCCAAACGTGACCGCCTTTGGCTGCTTGTTGTATTTTATTTCTTGTAGCATTTTCAATGAAATTCATTAAAAATTTATCTACTCGTAATGGCTCTTGTCCTTTTGATGCTACTACCCTATGGTGCTCAAAAAGTTCTCCATCTTCATTCTCAGGCTGCTCAATATGCTCCTCCATTAATCTTCTGATTCCGATTTAATTATTGCTCTATCTGTAATAGTACCATTACCACAGATCAATTCTATTTTAGAAGTTTTAGGTAGTTTATCGCCAGGCTTTATATACTTGCCCTTAAATTTTATTTGGTATACCATATCTTTACCTAACTCATCTACATAAGTTACCCGTTGTACATCTAAGCCAACCGCCTTCAACATTGAAGAGGCATTACGCTTGGTTACTTGAATAATTTGAGGAACGGTTACTTTTTTATATCCTGACGGATTAACGGTAAAATATATCTTTCTATTTTCTTTCACTTTTGATCCTGCTACCGGGTTTTGCTCAATGATAGAAAACCTTGGGTAATCTGGATTGTAATTTGCAGAATCTAACACCTCATATCTTAACCCGGCTTCTTCTATAGATTTTCTCATATCCATCACCGATTTTTTAGAAAAATCTGGCACCTCTACAAACTCACCATGGTTGGTAGTACTATTCAGGTATCTTAATGTGACAAAAATCACAATAATCAATACCAATACAGCAAGACCGAGCTGAATTAAAAATGTCTTACTTTTTAAAAAATTGAAAAAATTTCTCATACTTATTATTTGACCCGACAAATATAGTAAATGCCCACATACCTTTTTACCGCTTCGGTTTATAGTTACAGCTTACTTAAAAATTAATTCTATTTGAATGAATGCTGTTCGTTTTCTTTTTTATTTTATTTCAATGCTTCATCTTTGCTTTTAGATTCTTAATAGACCATAAAATGAAAAAAAATATTGCAATTATAATGGGCGGTTATTCTAGTGAATATAAAATATCGCTTAAAAGTGGAAATGTGGTCTATAATTACCTTAATAAAAATAAATTCAATCTATACAGAATTCATATTTTTAAAAACAAATGGGTCTATGTTGACGATGCAGATAACGAAACGCCTATTGA